>JAAHIC010000535.1 GCA_010671965.1 Leptolyngbya sp. SIO4C5 | reverse complement strand
GTTTGCCCCATTCCCTCACCCCAATGCTCGATCAAAGCTTACAGTTCCTAACGCCCGAAGAGTCTGCAGAAGTCGATAAGGCTCTGCTCACGTCTCCAGAAAAATTTTTAACCCGGCTAACCCTTTCAACCGCCAAACTGCTGAAGTACATTGCTGCAGATCTCAAGACTCCGGTTGATCAGCTCACCAATGCCCAAATCATTAGCTGGTTTGAAAAAGACGCCAAGATTAAACGGGAACAAGGCGTTGATGCTTCAGTGCTCAAGTGGCAGGCTCCCGAAGTTGATCAGCTCTCTGAGCCTGACTAGCCAATCCTCCCTGAGAGAGAAGAAGCCTCAGAATAGACCTGTCAGGCTAAAGGAGTTGAAATTTTTAGAAAGGCTATGACAACTCCTATTACTGAAATTGTGGGCGACTTAGAATACGACTGGCTGACGGTATTGCAAAGTAAAGCAGAAGCCCTGCAGGCCTACGACAAGTTTATTGAAGATGCTGAGGCTGCCAATTCCCAGCCCTGCGTTGAGATGTTTAAAAAGCTGCGTGAAACTGACAAGGAGCAGGTGCAGCAGATTCGACAGCATCTTATGAGCGTCATGCAAAACGGCAGCATGTAACAGGCTGACTAGCTCTAGTTTGGCCTAGGTTAATCGTGAATGGTGCCGTCGGGCATGATGGCACCGTTCAGTTTGGTGCCCGTGAGCTTCACCATGATTTTGTTGCCAAAGCCGACTCTGGCACCGCTGAGGTCAGCGCCGCTGAGGTCAGCACCGCTCAAGTCCGCGCCAATCAGATCGGCTTCGCGCAGATTGGCGTGGCTCAAATCGGCCTGTAATAAATTGGCCCGGAATAATTTAGCTCGCTGTAAGTTGGCCCGGTTGAGAATCACCTTATGTAAAAAAGCATCGCTAAGGTCAGCGCCGCTGAGGTCAGCTTGACTCAGATTTCTGCCGGAAAAGTCTTTTTCTTTCAAATCGGCACCGCTGAGCTTGGCACCACTGAGGTCAGGGTTTTGCTGGCGTGCTCGATAAGCGTTATAGGCCTGAGACGGTTGGGACTGACCGCTAGCGTAAGCGCTAGCGGTGCGGCTATTCTGGCCGTTTTGCGGCTGATGCTTGTGAGACTGATGATGACTGCGATCGCTAGCAGCGGCACTGCGCCGACTGCTGCCGTTAGCAGACTGGCTGGTGCCATTCGTCGCTGTGGAGGGTTCTGGCTCAGCGGGGGGCTTGGTCGCTGAGCGATCGCTATCCTGAGCGGCGTGATTGTTTTGATAAGTCTGACGGGAGGCTTGCGCCTGCTGATAGCGCTGATAGTAGCTTTGATAGCCCGACTGATAAGTTCCGTAGGGTGGGGAATAGGGCGATCGATAGCTATAACGAGGCTGGCTATAGCCGGAAGAATAGCCGTAGGGGGAACGGTAGGCCGACGACGAATATCTCGGCTCGCTAGTGCGTGCTGCCTGAGCGGCTGAGGCTGCAGGCTGCTTGCTCTTTTGGCGGTGATCGCGGTGATATCGCCGCAGGTAGTCTCGCGCTTCGTTAAGCTGCTTCAGCTTCTCCTGGGCTTTTTCCTGCAGACGCTGGTTTTCTTGCGGAATGCGATCGGGGTGCCAGATAAAGACGAGATCTTTATAGGCCTGATTGACAGCCTCAATTGAGGCTCCCGGCTCTAAGTCCAGCACTCGGTAAGATCGCTCTAGTTCGTGCATCAAGTCGAAATAAGCTCCATCGATCTGCTGAGGCTCGCAGCACTGGGGTAATCTTTGATCATTCTAGAAGTGATTTTAGTAGAAGCGCCTGCGATCGCCCCGTTTGCACGTAAAGCTTAAGATACGGCAACAGAGATCGCCACCAATCAGACAGCCGCATTCCCGCCACATTCCTTAACATCTTTAAATCTAAACTCAAACACTCGATACTATATTGATCGCCACTTATCTCGTTAGGATCTAGATCCGGTTTTCGACTAAGTGGATAGCCCATAGTCGAATGAGGCTGCAGCAGAAGGATTGGGGAACAGCCTGCCTCACCTTCTTCCTTCAGCGATCGCTGCGTCTGCCGCTGCGACGCAGTTGAAGCTTGCTGAGACTCTTTACCGGACAAGCCAGCTATTCAGCTTTTGGTCAACAGATATTTAGGTCACACATTAAGGAGACGATCTTGGTTAGTACAACGCCTTTAAGAACCACCAAATCAGAAGAAATCTTTGCCGCCGCTCAAAATTTGATGCCCGGCGGCGTCAATTCGCCGGTGAGGGCTTTTAAGTCAGTCGGTGGACAGCCCATCGTATTTGATCGCGTCAAAGGGGCTCATATCTGGGATGTCGATGGCAACCAGTACATTGACTACGTAGGCACCTGGGGGCCTGCTATCTGCGGACATGCCCATCCCGAAGTTCTACAGGCGCTTTCCACCGCTTTAGATAACGGCACCAGTTTCGGCGCGCCTTGCTATCTGGAAAATGTCTTAGCTGAGATGGTTATTGATGCTGTGCCCAGCATTGAAATGGTGCGCTTTGTCAACTCAGGTACTGAAGCCTGCATGGCCGTACTGCGCCTAATGCGAGCCTTTACCGGACGTGACAAGGTACTCAAGTTTGAGGGCTGCTATCACGGCCACGCCGATATGTTTTTGGTCAAAGCGGGATCGGGTGTCGCCACGCTAGGTCTGCCCGATTCACCTGGGGTGCCCAAAGCAGCCACCACCAGCACGCTAACAGCGCCTTATAACGATTTAGAAGCTGTTAAGCAGGTATTTGCTGAGAACAAGGGTGAAATTGCTGGCGTCATTTTAGAGCCAGTTGTCGGTAACTCTGGCTTCATCGTGCCGGATGCTGGATTTTTAGAGGGGCTGCGAGAAATCACCCGTGAAGATGGAGCGCTGCTGGTTTTTGACGAAGTCATGACCGGCTTTCGCATTGCCTATGGCGGCGCTCAGGAAAAATTCAACGTCACTCCCGATCTGACAACTTTAGGCAAAATTATTGGTGGAGGTCTGCCCGTCGGAGCCTATGGCGGACGGCGCGACATCATGGAAATGGTAGCGCCCGCTGGCCCGATGTATCAGGCCGGAACCCTTTCAGGCAATCCGCTAGCGATGACAGCGGGCATCAAAACCTTAGAGCTGCTGCAGCGTCCGGGTACCTACGAGCAGCTCGATCAGCGAACACGGCAGCTCAGCGAAGGCTTGATCAAAGCGGCTCAGGAAACGGGCCATGCTGTCTGCGGGGGTAGCCTCAGCGCTATGTTTGGCCTATTTTTCACAGCAGGCCCGGTGCATAACTACGATGATGCCAAGCAGTCTGACTTGAAAAAGTTTGGCCGCTTCCATCGCGGTATGTTAGAGCGCGGTGTTTATTTAGCTCCTTCTCAGTTTGAAGCAGGTTTTACTTCCCTGGCTCACACCGAAGAAGATATTGCCAAAACAATTACGGCTGCCCGTGAAGTAATGGCTAATCTGTAAAAGATAGAGCCTGGTTTAGCCAGCCTTGACAGCCCTCTGAATTTCAGGAACGCTACCTTAGAATTCAGAGGGCTGAAATATTTTGCACCTAAAGCCAACAGTCTCCCTATATCTCCGCTCTTTGGGCGACAGGTACAGCCGCTAACTTCAAAACAGCGGCAGATCAACATCAAAGGTGACACCAAACAAGGTGTCGTTAAAGTTGACGGCGCTATCTGACGACTCACCAAAACTGAATCCACCAAACAGGCGGAGTCGGGTGGAGGGAGACAGGCTGTAAACGGCCTGGGCCGTAAGCTGATGATAGGTGTCAAAGCGAACCCGCTGGATGAAATCTGAGAGGGTGAGCTGATAGTTCAGCCCGGCCTGCAGTTGGGGATTGATCTGATAGAACAGAGCGGCCCCTACAAACTGCGTAATGCGGCTGAATTCATCCGGGTCGCTGAAGCTAAAACGGGCCTGGTAATAGCTATTGAGTGACAGCTTGGAGGATAGCTGATCGGAACGCCAAAGCGCTAGATCTAGGGAATGGCTGTTGAAAAACTGGTCGGCGA
>JAAHIC010000534.1 GCA_010671965.1 Leptolyngbya sp. SIO4C5 | reverse complement strand
GACAATCTCGCAGGGAGAATCAGAGGTGAGGCAGGCGGTTAAATTCCAGAGGGTGATGTAGCCGCGATTGTCAGCCGTTGCCAGCAGGTTGGGCTTTTCCAAGGCAGTTGCCAAGCTGAAAATATAGTCATTGCTGCTGCCAGAGCGATAGTCCACGCCGCGAAAAGACTCTTCTGCCAAATCGAGCAGCACGAGCTGGTTGTAGCGGCCAGCGATCGCCAAGTGATCTTCCTGCGGCCCCACCAGCGCCAGGGACTGTACGGCAAAGTCTACCTCAAAGCCGCGATCGGGTTCGCTGCGGGTCGCGCTGAGGCTGGCCGGAGAGGTATCCCACTGCAGCACCAGACCGCTGCCGTGACCGCTAAACAGCGATCGCGAATCGCGGCTCAGCGCCAGATCAAAGACGCGATCGTCTTGGCGATAAGAGTAGAAAAACTGCTGATTGCTGAGCAAGTTCCAGCCCTGAATATCGCCATTTTCAAAGCCCGCCCAAATCCAGTTATTGTCTACAGGGCGGTAGCGCACCACGCGAATAGCCTTGTCCCCTTTGTAGAGCACCTGATCGGCGCTGAGGCTGCGACCCTCCACCTGCCACAGCCGCAGGGTCTGATCGTCCGAGGCACTGACGGCTTCATCGGCCCGACCGCTAATTTGCACCGAGTTGACCGGGCCGGTATGGCCCCGGTGGGCCAGCCACCACCAAACTAGGCCCACCAGCAGCAGTCCCGCCACGCCCACCAGGAGCTGCAGCCAGAAGGGCACTACGGGATACACGTCCAGTTCTAATACCTGCTTGTTTTGCCGCAGCTCCAAGTCTGAGTCGGCTTTGGCCTGAATCTGCAGTCGCTTGCGCCGAGGCCAGCCCAGCCAGGGCAAGCGACGGTATACCTCTAGGTGCAGTTCATCGCGATCGCCCACAGCTACCTGGGCCGGATTAGGCTGAACGATGAGGGCATTTTTGAGCGGCGGCAGCGCCGGCTCATCTATTGGTTCAGCTTTTGTCTCGCCTTGGTTCTGATCTTGAAACAGATCAGCCGTCATTTCAGCCCGATCGGCCTCAGCGAGCTGACGGCGACGTTCCTCCCTAGGATCCTGGTAGTGAGCGTCTGTCTCTATCTGCTGCACCACGTTGCTCTGATTGGCGCAGGTAATCTGATAGCGAGTAAAGCTATGACGCGGATTGCGCCAGCGCCCCGGCTCGCTGGGAATCTGCTGCCGCAGGGGGACGTACTGAAACTCTGTAAAACCCATTGGCAGAACGCTCAGACTGCCCTGGATCTGACCGGGCTGAGCTGAGGGCTGAGCCGCTTGCACCGTAAACGGATAGACCTGACTGGGCGCTTTCGTCGGCGCTGGAATCTGGCAGAGAAAAGTGGTGTTGGCGGTTTCGCCCGCCCGTAAGTGCAGTCGTTTTTCCGCTCCGTCAGGAAACCAGCTCGGCTGAATGCCGTCAATGACGACGGTGATATCGGCAGACTGGCGATTGGGATTGTAGATATCTACCGACATTTCCAGCTGACTGTCGGGATAGACCTTGAACTGGCGCGTTGGCATTGTTAGCTTCGGCGACAGGATGCCAGAACCCTGAATCACCAGCCGTAGTACTTGACGGTCTTCATCCCGCAGCTCTAGGGAAAACACCCGCACCGTCAGGTTCATGGTGCCGGTAAAGCCGCCCGGAATTGGCGGAATTGAAACAATCTCGACGGTAAAGCGGGCGCGATCGCCGCTGGGCAGCTTAGAAGACACTGAGGGGGCTATGCGATACCAGTCCTGCTGCGGCTGGTTATCAGCTCCGGCGGCTGAGAGCTCTAGCTGAAACGTGGCAAACTCAGGGCTATCGTTGTAAACCACTACCTCAAAGCTCACCGGCGAGCCACCCGGCTCATAGTGCAGAACCTGGGTCGAAACTTCGGTGCTGATCTGCTTGCTCATGACCCCTCGCCCTCTGTCTGTTCCGCCTGATCGGTGAGGCTAGACGGCAGTTCTGCCTGCTTACTGGAGCTGAGATCAGGCCGCTGTAGCGCCAGCAAGTGTCGCCGTCGGGCCGCAAAGTAGAGCAGATTGATGCCTAGCTCATGGGCGCTGCGCAGGCTTTCGCGGCTTTGCTGCAGGGCTTCATCTGGCCCCCAGGCTAGAGCCAAATTGCCAATCATCACCACAATGCTGTGCCACTGCCGCAGCGTAATCGGTCGGTTCACCAGCGTCGGCAACTGGGCAAAGAGAAAAGGCTGCAGCCGTAGGGGATGCTGGGCGTGAAGCTGGCCGGAACCGTCCAGCGGGTTGCCCACCATCTCCGCAAAGGGCTGCAGCGATCGCACAACATCCTGCAGTTCTTGTTCAATATTGGCAGCGATCGCCTCAATCTCCGAAATCAGCTGCTGCCGCATGGCGCTGATTTCGGTGTCGCTTTCCAAGCCGGCTAAAGCGGTTTGTAGCTCCTGCTGCAGAGCACTCAGCTCGTCAATTTTGGTTTCGTCAAAGTCAACCGTAATCAGCAGCAGTCCGCCCTGAACTAGATAGGTTTTTAGCGCTTTGGTGGCGTCTAGGGTCAAATTTTGCAGCGCTGAGCGGGGCGCATAAAGCAGATCGAACGGCGAGAGATCAGCGGTGGCGATCGCGGTGGCGGCAAATTCCGTCAGCGGTGCCGCAGGCTGCAGCTTGGGAAACAGGGCCTCGGTGGCCTGCAGCAGGCAGTTCAGCCCCCATCTCAAAGACTGATCCAAAGCGGTTCCTGTCTGCAAAAAGGCTACCTGAGTTTCATAGAGGGCGCGGGGCTGCGCCCGCCGTCGATAGTTGAGATCGACCTCATTCGGCTGGGGCTTAAATAGGTTGAGGGCGTTGCGGAGCTGTACCGTCCCGTCCGTCACGCGAATGCGGCACAGCTCCACGTCTAGCGGCCCAGGATGAGTCGTCTCGACAATGCGAAACTGCTCGCGCACCTGCTCCCGCCCCGGTAGCTGCCGCAGCTCGTCGGGATCGACATAGCTGATGACCAAAAATACCGTTTGGGATGTGTCCGCCTGCGGTTCCAATTCAATCCGAAACGTTTCCGGCTGGGGCACAATGATGGGATTACCGGCTGGATCAATGGCGACTCCCGCCTGCACCTGCACCCAGCGCTGATCTCGGTAGCGGGCCTCGATGCTGGCCGGGGCCGGAATTACCGCTACGCCCAAACCGCTGATGATGCCAGACTGGCTCAGAGATTGAAAGTGAAAGTTCTGGCGCTGACGATGATAGCGATGGGCCTGCTGCCAGCGCTCTGCCGTAATCAGCAAGCCATCGGCAATCTGCAGTCGCTCAAATACTTGGATAGGAGGCAGCGATTCGGGCATGGCTTCAGATCTGAGAGTTGGCGTCATTATAGAAACAGAGGGGGGGCAGCGGCGCAAGGCTAGCCAGGTTCTAGCTGAGGAGCGGGAATTTCTAGAGATTCTACATAGAGTTCATAAGTGCAGAAAGCAGGCTTTTCTTGGCGAATGATGGTGTGAACTAGGGCTATATCGATTTGTTCAGGCTGGGGCGATCGCAGTCGTACCGTAAAGTGAAAAGGCTGGCCGCCGCCCAAAAGTGCTTCCCGTCCCAAGGAGGCAGAGCCTAAAACGAATCCCTGGGTGAACTGCTCCTCAATACAGATATGCTGCTGCGCTGGCGGCGTTTCAGGATCATCTAGCGGTAAGCCTGTGTAGAGATGTAAATAGAGCTGTAGCCCCCGGCGCGTGCCCCGCCAGCGGTAGATTTCCATGGCGTAATAAATGAGCCGCCGCTGTTGGGCCACTTCCCAAGGGCCGCTGCTGGGCCAGCCCACCCAGTAAGCTAAAAATGGCAGCAGCGTCTCTGGGGCTGTCAGCGGATTCAGGTAGGCCCACAGACTATCGAGCGCTTCTACCGCTGGTTCAAAAGCCTGTTCAAAGATTACAGATAAAACCATCTGTCACTTGCTGTCGTGTGGGAACGAACAGCGGGTTTCCTCCAATTTGAGAGAACAACGTAATGCTAAGCATTTTAATCTGTCGGC
>JAAHIC010000533.1 GCA_010671965.1 Leptolyngbya sp. SIO4C5 | reverse complement strand
GCCAGGTTGAAGCACTATCTACGCAAGTATCTGAGGCATTTCAGCAGTTTGTGGGAAGCCGTGGATGAGGCGTTTAGACAACTGTCCTAACCAACCCTCTATATGCAATAGCCGCTAAGACTCAAGCCTACTGAGTTGGCACTATCTCAGTGCTTAAAGGATGACTTGCCTGATCTCGCAGTTAGCAAAATTGATTCTAGTAGACGTTTCCCGGTAGGATGCAATGATGCATGTGTAGATTGAAAAAGCTGTTCAACTGAAGACCTGTGCGTAAGATTGTTATCGCTGGCAACTGGAAAATGCATAAGACTCAAGCCGAAGCGCTAGAGTTCTTGAAAGACTTTTTAGATCACCTGAGCGAAACGCCTGAGGATCGGGAAGTTATTTTATGTGTCCCTTTTACCGTACTCAGTACCCTCTCCAAAAACTTACATGGGGGTCGAGTGCTGGTCGGCGCTCAAAATGTCCACTGGGAAACAGAGGGCGCTTACACGGGTGAGGTTTCGCCGCTGATGCTGAAGGAGTTAGGGGTTCGCTATGTGGTTATCGGTCACAGTGAGCGCCGACAGTATTTTGGTGAGACAGATGAAACTGCTAATCTGCGCATTAAAGCGGCCCAGCAGGAAGGGCTAATTCCTATTCTTTGCGTAGGCGAAACTAAGCAGCAGCGCGATGCTGGAGAAACGGACGCCCATATCGCTCAGCAAATCAAAAAGGGTTTAGAGGGTGTCGATCAAAACAGCTTGATCATTGCCTATGAGCCTATTTGGGCTATTGGCACTGGCGACACCTGTGACGCCTCGGATGCTAATCAGGTGATTGGCCGCATTCGATCGCAGCTTAAAAATCCAGACGTGCCGATTCAGTATGGTGGCTCAGTTAAGCCTAATAATATTGATGAAATTATGGGTCAGTCTGACATTGACGGCGTTTTGGTCGGCGGTGCCAGCTTAGACCCGACAGGATTTGCTCGCATCGTCAACTATCAGTCATAGGTGTCGCGCTGGCGGTATATTCCCCCCGTTGAGGCTTCTGGGTCTGAGCAAATGGCCCTCGATCGCTGGCTGCTAGAACAGCATCGCTGTGGTCGGCTGCCATCGGTGCTACGGTTCTATCGCTGGCAGCCTGCCACAATTTCTCTGGGCTACCATCAGCGCCGCTATCCCGATTGCTGGCGAGATTTAACCTGGCAGGGCCAGCCCGTGCCGCTGGTGCGCCGCCCTAGCGGTGGTCGGGCGGTTTTGCATCAGGGAGATTTGACCTATGCCGTGATTACCTCTGATTTCACAGGTAGCCGCCAGCAGGTCTATCAGCAAATTTGCCAGTTTTTGCTGCACGGCTGGCGATCGCTAGGCGTTTCTTTGCGCTATGGCACCGCAGGTCGCGGCTATATTCACCATCCCGGCTGCTTTACCACCGCAACGGCGGCTGATTTGGTGCTTGACGACGGTACTAAGGTGGTGGGCAGCGCCCAGTACCGACAGGGAAATGCTTTGCTGCAGCATGGCTCCATGCCGCTGCGAACAGAGGCTGATTTGTTTTGTCAGGTGTTTGGGGCAGACAAGCCGCCGCCTGACCTCTCAGCAGTCGTAGGTCATCTCACCGATCAGCAAGTCATTGCCGCCCTAACAGCGTCAGCCCAAGCCTGCTGGTCAATTGAATTAAAGACTCAGCCGCTAATAGGTGCTGAATTTCAGGCTGCTATTCAGGAAGCTGCCAGGTGGCAGGTTACTTAGACCTGTCTACCTGTCTACGCTGCTGAGGCATGTGATCTGAGCCAAGCTAAAACGCGATCGCTTTGCACTTCAGCAGTACTCCATCAGCTTTGAAACAGTGGCGAAGTCTCGATGCGTCGATCTACCCAGCGACGCGCCTTATAAATAGCTTCACGGCGGCTGAAGACGCCACGTACAGCAACGGCGCTGCCCCAGGCATAATCGACCCAGGCAGCATAGAGCGGTTGGCCGTCAAAGTCGCTTTCGTCAATCGCGATGCGAAAGCCACGGTAGTCAAAGGCAAAAACGATATGGGGATAATCAGGTTCAAGAATCACAGGCTTGGATAACCCAGAATTTTATCTATCTTATCGATAGCCCACCGGCCCAGCAAGGTTAGTCGGGGCGACTGCGATCTTCGAGTCGCTTTTGCCACTGGGCGTCCAGTTTTTCCCGTTGCTCAGCCTCCTGCTCAATTAAATCTTGCTCAGTGGTATAGGCCAAATCGTCTTTGTTAACTACAGTGCGACTGGCAAACTGCTCGGCGTAGCTGAGTTTCTGCTGTATTTCGCTGCCAGCCCGGTTAAAGGCGATCGCCCGCTGCTGGCGCGACTCGTTACGCGACTCAATCTTGCCGTTGCGCCACTGTACCCAGAAGTAACGCACTAGGGGAATGCTTAGAAAGGCTGTACCGTAAGCAACTAGCAGCCAGTAAATAGCATCGACAAAGGCGACTAAACCGCCTAGTTCAGCAACAAGCGCCTGATCCTGCAGCAAATTGCCCAATACCAAAGCGCCAATGATGTTGGCAGCGCCTAAACCAACCGCCAACATAATCTGGCCGGAACTAGCCACGCTGAACTGACGCGGAAACTCTTTCAGGTACGCTGAGACTGATGATGCGCGATGGCGATCGCTGGCCGTAACCTGCAGCTCTGGGAAGCGGTAGACCAAACTGCCGTCAGGGGTAACTTCGGGCTGGCCGTTGAAACGGCTGAGGACAGGCAGCATATAGTCTTCGTATTCCTTAGACCAGCCCTCTCCCAAATCATCTAAATAAGGGGCAATTTGCTCAGCGACTACTACACCACCTGAGTTGCGAATGACGGTGCCGATGGTTTGCCAGCGCCGCTCTTCTAGATCGGCATTGGGATCGCCATCGCCAAACAGAAAGGAGAAAATTGCCTCAAAAAAGTTCAGTTCATTGTGAGTTCTGGTTCTGGCTCTAGCTGGCTGCTGGCGGCGATAGCCACGATCATAGTGAAAGAACCAAAACAAGTCTGGCCCAAACCAAAGGCGCGGCACGAAGATAAAGCCGCCGCCCCCGCCTCGACTGCCGCCAAACCCGCCCCCGTTGTCATTATCTGAGCGGGAAGAGTTCATCGCAATCAGCAGAATGGCAATGGTGATGAAGATTAGAGCGATGGAAGCCAGCAGCAGAATGCCAAAGGAAATGCGAATCAGGTAGAACAGGACGTTCCACACTTTTTCCCAGGTTTGCTGCAGTCGCAAGCGCCAGTATTTGCTCTGCAAAATGCCGCGAAAGTTGCGGGGAAACTCATAAGCAATTTCTCCCGCTTCTGAAACTTGTAGGTGGGCCTGAGTCTCGGAGGCCAACGCCAGCAGATCAGACTGGGCCACTTGCACATTTAGCCCTGCCTGAGTGGCAACATCCCCTACCGTGACGCGATAGTCAAGCTGCTCGACGGCCTTCATGACCGCTGCATTGAGAGCCATGCGATCTCTCCAAAGGAAACATTCTTAAATACCAGTATAGGAAGGTATTCCCTAAGTTACCCAGTGCGGAGAACCGCAGCAAAATGAAAAACTACTCTTTATCTCAAGACTAAACCTTTTTCTAAAGAATATTGATTTGCCGATTTCAAGACTTTATAGCTTTTTTAAGCTCCTTGTTCATTTCTTCATTTCTTCTATATTTTTTAAACAAGAGAGGTCTTTGAGCCTCAACTTAGGTTTGCCTGATTTGAGTACAAAGAATTATCAAATTGAAAGGTTGAATATAAATACTGAATTGAGCCTACAGCCAGAACGGAATGCAGAACCGTAGCTCTATATAGTTATAAACTTACTACTCAGTCAAAGGACTTCTTTATTGGATAAGAGGATTTACCATGCTAGATATGTTGAGCGAACTTGAGCAGCTTAGTTTAACGCTAGATTTTCTAAATCGAGAAGAAGCTCGTCAGGTAACTGAGGTTGTAAGTGAGAAAATAAAAGAGAATTTGAATGCCCACATTATAGATATTCTATGGAGAATGTCATGATATCTTCCTTCCTGTCTCCATAA
>JAAHIC010000532.1 GCA_010671965.1 Leptolyngbya sp. SIO4C5 | reverse complement strand
TCTATTTGCGCTTAGAAGATGAGTACGAAATTCGTGAGCGTCACTTGGCTCTAGAGCGCAAGCTAGATCTGGTGACACGAACGGCGGAGACGGCTTTAGAACTGCAGCATCAGAATACGGGACTCCGTTTGGAGTGGTACGTTGTGATCCTGATTGTGATAGAGGTGCTGCTGTCGCTCTATGACCTATTCTCAGAAAAGTTGCCGTTTTAGAGCTGAGCGCAGTGGCGATCGCCCCCATGTATATATTTTCCCTCACTGATTACGGATTATTCATAGCCGTCGCGGTGTTGCTGCTGTCGCTCTATGGCATGACGGTGTTTTTCCGTCGTCAGAATCGATCGCTAGATCGAGCCCCATCGCTGTCGCCAATCGGAGCGATGCCGCCACAGCTACCCCCCATTAGCGTCATTATTCCGGCCTATAACGAAGCGGTCAACATTCAAGCCTGCGTGGAGGCCGTGCTGAACAGCGAGCTGCCTCAAACCTGTCAGTTGCAGGTGATCGTGGCAGATGACGAGTCGAGTGACCAAACTTTAGCGATCGCCCAGTCTCTTGCCAGCACGCACGCAGCCGTACAGGCGGTCGCCGTGCCGCCTCGCCCGACTGCTGAAACCTGGCGCGGCAAAAACTGGGCCTGTGCTAACGCCGTGCAGCAGGCCACGGGGGATTACTGGCTGTTTATTGACGCTGATGTGCGCTTGGAACCCAAGGCGATCGCCACGACGGTGCAAAAAGCTGAGCAGGAAAAAATTGATCTCCTGAGCTGTGCCCCAAATATCGTCTGTGGCTGTCTAGCAGAGTGGCTAGTGCAGCCCGTGATGATGAGCGTTTTAGCCATTGGTTTTAGCTTCGAGGGCGTCAATGATCCTGACCAGCCAGCGGAAGCGTTTGCGGCAGGGCCGTTCATGCTGTTTCGCCGTTCCGTTTACCAAGCCATTGGCGGCCACCGGGCCGTGGCTGATGACCTGGTAGAAGATGTTGCCCTGGCGCGTTTGATTAAAGCCAAAGGCCACAAGCTGCACTACACCCTGGCGCTGAAACTGCTAAAGGTGCGGATGTATCAAGACTTTGCGGGTCTTTGGGAAGGCTGGACTAAAAACTACTACGTCGGTATTGGTCGCGACTTATTTGCGACGCTGTACTCTGCCCTTGCTATCACGGTCGTGTTTGTCTTTCCCTGGTTGGGGCTGGCGATCGCGCTAGCCTGTAGCCTGACGGCTTGGACAAAGCCGACTGCTGTTGCTACCCCCTGGCTGATGGTAGGGTCACTGACTTTAGCGGCGATCGCCCTTATCCGCCAGTACACCTATCGCCGTCAAACAGCCCAACGTTTCGGCCAGCCCCTGCGCTACGGCTGGCTCGGCTGGCTCAGCGGCCTGCTGGTGGCGGCGATCGCCCTCGGCTCTGCGATTAAAACCGAAACGGGCTGGGGCTGGACTTGGCGCGGGCGATCGCTAGCGATCAAGGAATAGGCTTCATGCAGCTTCAAACCATTCAGCTCGACACCTATCAGGCAGCTTATTGGGAACAGGGACAGGGCACAGCGCTGATCTTTCTTCACGGCTTTCTGGGCAGTAGCGCCAACTGGCAGCGACTTATCCAGCAGCTTGCCCCTCACTATCGCTGCATAGCGCTAGATTTACTCGGCTTCGGTCAGTCTGCTCAACCTGTGCTGCGCTACACCATTTGGCATCAAATCGCCTTTCTGCAGCAGTTCACTGCTGCCCTTAACCTACAAAACTTTCACCTCATCGGCCATTCCTACGGCGGCTGGACGGCCACTGCCTACGCGATCGCCGCCGCTGGCTATACCTGGACGCCTGACTATAGCCGCTGGCTACCCCCTTCCTCCCCTGCAGTTTCACGCCTAGCTCAGCCTGAGGCTCAGGCAAAATCCAAAACTCAAAACGCTGCTTTCCCGCCGCCGCAATCCCTCACCCTGATTGCCCCAGCCGGTATCCGCGATGACAGCTTTGTCGGTCGCTACAGTTACCTCAGACCCCTCCTTTGGGAAACACCTATAGTGGACTGGGTTTTGAACGCGATCGCTCCCCTAGCTGCTTGGCTGGGCCAGCAGGCCGCTTTTGAGCAAGTCTACCGCGCCCGCACCGAGCTGCTAAAACAGCCTGTCGCCAAATCTTTTCTAGTGGATCGCCTCACTCCGGCAGACGCCATCGACACCGTTGAGAAATATCTAGATGTTCTCACTCTGCCAACGCAGGTGATTGCGGCTGAACTCGATAGCACAATTCCCCTCTGGCACTGCCAAACCTATGTCGAAAGAATCGCCAACGCTCAGCTAACCGTCTTGCCTGATGCTGAACATGACTTGATTCAGACCCACTGCGAGGCGATCGCCCGGATTATGCAGGGGCATATCGGTAAGGATTCCGCTCAGGATTGACCTACGGCCCTCAGCCACTATCTACGCTGCTAGCTCACAGCCAAACGCCTGAGACTGAAATTCGGATAGGCTTTGCTGGGTTGTGGCTTTGGGGCTGAGCGTTTACGAGGAAAGCCTCTCGGCCACCTGCTTTAGCCGCTGGAGCTGGGCCTGCATGTCTTGCTGTGTCCATTTAGCGGCAAACGTGTTAAAGCCAAAGGCAATGAGCGGATTTGGCACTTTGAACTCGAAGCGGTTTAGTAACTCAGTGCCCTGGTCTTTAGGCAAGCACTCCCAGCGATCGCGTCCTTGGAAAAATCCTTCAAACTGCCAAACCACCAGCCCTGGCCTGCGTTCGACGACTGTGCTTTTCAGCGTTGGCTGTAGCAGCGGCACCTGAATGATAAAGCGGCTTTGGCTACCTTCTGCAGAAGACCAGTCGCCCACTGGCTCACAGCGCAGGGCCGGATTCAGCCAGCGGTGCATTAGCTCTCGCTCCACAATGCAGCGCTCGACCGTCGTCGCAGCGGCCCGAATCCAGATGGATTGCTCAAACACTTGAGTGTCAGACATTTTTGACAAAATCAGGTCTATCGAAGGCTAGATGCTGGAAAAAACCAAAGAAATTACGCTTCTTTTCAGTAAAATTGCTTAATTTCTCTAAGTTGCTTGACGGCAGCCCCTAAAATTCCCACTATTAGTGTGAATTCTCAGTAAATTAAGAGCGATTCTTTTTGGGCATCTCCCTTAAGCCTAATCGATCACAGAAGTTTATCGGGGACTGGTGAAAATCGTCGTTTCACGTCAGTATTCTTTCGGAGGCACAACTTTCACATTTTGCTGAACCCTGCTTTCTTCGAGATGACTATAGAACAAAATTCATGATGATGACTCTTCAGACTGCAGCAGAGATATATTCTGCCTTGCCGATTCCGCCTATTCTGGCTCAGGAGGGTGACACCAACGTTTTTGTCACTCAGCTTGGCAATCGCTTTGGCAGCTTCATTCCTAATCTAGTAGCCGCTATTCTAATTTTGCTGGCAGGCTGGCTGATTGCAACGGTTGTTGCTTCAGTAACACGCGGCTTGCTCAATCGCACTAATCTAGACGATCGCATCGCCAACATGGTGATGGGACGCGATCGCGATCAGGATGTTCCGGTCGAAAACTGGATCGCAACAGCGGTGTACTGGATCATTTTGATCTTTACGCTGGTCGCTTTCCTCAAGGCTCTAAATCTGACCGAAGTGTCAGAGCCGCTTAACAATCTCCTACAGCAGATTTTCCTATATTTGCCCCGTATTGGCGGTGCGGCGCTGCTGTTGGGTCTGGCCTGGCTGATTGCCACCCTGGTCAAGCTTTTGGTGACGCGGGGCCTCTCTCGCTTCAACCTGGATGACCGCCTAGCTGAGCAAACCGGAGAAGGGGGCAGTCCTTTTCTGGTGAATGAAACCATTGGAGACGTGCTCTACTGGTTCATTTTTCTGCTGTTTTTACCCTTAATTCTAGATGCGCTGGACTTACAAGGTCTGCTAGAGCCGGTTCAAGATCTAATCGATCAGTTCCTCTCTGCCGTACCGCAAATTCTGACAGCGCTGCTGGTTTTGGGCATTGGCTGGCTAGTAGCTCGCATTGTTTGTGCATTTAGCGCGT
>JAAHIC010000531.1 GCA_010671965.1 Leptolyngbya sp. SIO4C5 | reverse complement strand
ATATTAGACCCTTGCCTAGTATTGAAAGACAAATGTCTATAGAAGATGCACTTTAAGCATACGCGATTGCTTGGACTATTGTTGCAAAGTTAAAAGTACGTCCTACAAGTAATCGAAATCCACATAACTATGTATTCAACGTCTATTCCTAATGACATAACCGCAGCTACCTCGATCGCTCAGCTAAAAGCAGCATTCTATCCAGCTCAAAGACGATCTCACTCCCCGCTTGACGCCGATCGCGCAATGGCTTACACTCACCCATTAAGCTGTTGCGTTTAATCCCGTTACAGCCGTTCACATACGCACAGACTCAAAAACTTAGCGCTCCCTAGAGGTGTTACCAGCACCGTCTAGGAAGCTAACCCCCAAACTGTACGGAGCAGTCTGGCGGCTTTTGGGATTGTATCCCTTAGCCACCTCGATTTGCGCTGCAATTTGTCGGGGTGGCTAGGTTTTTGGGAACTGAGGAGCGTGAAAAGGCAGAAGGCGAAGGGCAGAAGGTAGAAGTTTTAACGGTGGAGAAAATGGTGCAAAACGCCCTTGACTTCATCATTCTGCCTTCATCCTTCGTCCTTTACCTCTCTCTCCTCAGACTCAAACCCACACAGGAGAAATCCCCATGTTTCAAGAGCACAGCAGCGATCGCCCCACCGCGATCGCCCTACCCGTCAGCGAACCCACCCGCGACAACGACTACCAGCCCATTCGCCATATCCTCATCGGCCAGCCGCCGCTGGTCGAGCGCACCAAAAAGCACCTGCAAGCCCTTGGCTACGCCGAAGTCATCCGCTGGACAAACACCCTGCAAATTCCCGGCGATCGCATCATCCTCACCCCCGACCCCGGCCACGCCATGAGCCTGCTGGTTAAACTAGTTCGCCTGGAATAGAGCGCCTCAACCCCACCGCCTACGGCACCTCCCCTTGGCAAGGGGAGGCTAGGAGGGGTCTACGCCTCTCAACCTCACGACGCAGACCCAAGCGAAATGCTAAGGTACAGCTCTAAATTGCAAACGGGAGATAGCCAATGGCGCGATCGCAACCCATATGCTCACCGGCTTGGCGGCAGTGGCTCAGCTACCTGGGTCTAGGCGCTGCCCTGCTGCTCTCGGCCTGCCAGCCTCGCGCCTTTTCTGGCACCACGCCGATCGCGCTCAGCAGCGCTCTAGGTCAGCTCCCCCAGCCTCGCCAGTTCAACGGGCGGCCCCAGCTCGATCCGCTACCGTCACCCCAGGCGGTTTGGCAGTGTCAGGTGGTGGTGATCGGCGGTTCATTGGGCGGCGTGGCGGCGGCGGCGCAGGCGATGCAGTCTGGGGCGACTACCTGCCTGATCGAACTCACCCCTTGGCTGGGGGGGCAGGTCAGCAGTCAGGGAGTTTCGGCTTTGGATGAGTCGTTGCAAATGCGCGATCGCCAGAACTATTCCCCTAGCTGGGCCGACTTTCGCCAGCGGATCGCCCAGCAGCAGGTGACGCTGCCGGACTGGGTACCCGTCGAAAGTCCGGTGCCCGTGGCTGAGATCAATGCCTGCTGGGTAGGGACGCTCTGCTTTCCGCCAGTAGCAGGGGCTACCGCCTCAGCCGAGCTGTTGCAAAGCGTGGCCCAGTCTGCCCCCACCAGCCTTTGGAGCACCTCCACCGCCTTCAAAGGAGCCGAGTTCGACGCCGCCGGAGACACGATTACCGCCGTCTACGCCGTCCAGCGCCGTCCCCGACAGGCAGACTATGTGCCTTCAGGTCGCTTGTCTCAGGAAATTAGCGACTGGTATAGCTGGTCGCCTAGCGAGACGTTTGACAAAGTAGCGGTACGGCTAGAGCCACCGCCGGGAGAAACGCTGCTGGTGATTGACGCCACCGACATGGGGGAACTGGTGGGCTGGGCCGGGATTCCCCATCGGCTGGGGTCAGAGGCGAAAACGACGACCGGGGAAATCAACGGCAGCGATCGCGATAATCCCCAGTGCACCCAGGCGATTACCTATCCTTTCGCGATCGCCCTCCATGAAGACGACGGCGAAAGCCTAGCCTGGCTGAGTCAGGTGGAGTCTACCTACCCGGCGAAAGAACATATTGCCAACTTTGAGCTAGAGGGCTTTCCCGTCTTTGCCGGACGCAGCCTTTTCCACTATCGCCGCATCGTCAGCACCACCCGCAACAACCCCTACACCACCTCGCCTGCCCCCGGCGACATCACCATGATCAACTGGAACCGGGGCAACGACTGGAACTGGATGAACCCGCCGCTGATTCTAACAGAGGCAGAGCTAGCCGCTTCCGGTCAGCGGCAAAACTGGCTGGGCGGACTCTCAACCCTCTCGCTCAAACATGCAGAAGACCGGGCCTTGCTGTTTGCTAAGTGGCTGCTGGAAACGCAGGCCACCGAAGACTTTCCCCTGGCATACATAACCGGGGCTGCCGCGCCAATGGGTACCGAGTCTGGCCTCAGCATGACCCCCTATATCCGCGAAGGCCGCCGCATCCTGGGCCGGGAAGCGTACGGGCAGTCAGAGTTCATGCTGCGCGAAGCCGACTTGCGCAAAGACCAAGCCGGAGGCCGAGACTTCAGCGGTTCTGCCGTCGCCTTAGCCCATTACGACATTGACATTCACGGCTGCCGCTATCGCAACTGGGAGCCATCCGGGGAAGCGACGGCGGCTCCGGCTCGCGAGTTTGTCGTGCGTCCGGCGCTGATTCCCCTAGAGGCTTTGATTCCCCAGGGTATTGATAATGTGCTGCTGGGCGGCAAGGCGATCGCTGTGACCCACATTGTCAACGCGGTGACGCGGATTCACTACAGCGAGTGGAGCGTGGGCGCAGCCGCCGGAGCCACGGCAGGTTGGCTGGCAACCCAGACGGATGCAGCGCCCACGCCTGCCGAGATTACAGAAGCAGGATACCTGCCAGAACTACAGCAGCATCTACGGCAGCAGGGGCTGAGCTGGCGCTGGTAAGTCGTGAATATAGAGCCAAGAAGCGGCGTCCATGTCATAGCACTGTCCTGGTTCTACGCGGTGCTTACCAAACAAGGCGATCGATTGGATTTGACTCAGTGGCTGACTCGGCAGAAGTAGCAGGCTGACTCTGCTCAACTAGGGCAATAGCTTGTTCTGGTGAAATGCCTTGCTCTAAAACAGCCATTAATCCAGGCAAATACTGATCCATAGTCAAGACATTGGTATAGACAAGGTTATGGATCAGCGCTGGGCTAAGCCTGTCCCCTTCAACGTCAATACTGGTCTTATAGCGAATTTCGCCATCGGTGTAGTCAAGCTCGAAGTTACCCAGGATTAAGCCGTAGTTGGCGCGAGTGATAAATTCGGCGATCGCGCCGCGCTGTTCTAATGGTGTCGTTGCAGGACTTATGGAATAAAAGCAGGCGGTTTCTTGAGCTTGATTGACGTTGACATAGCAGGGCCACTGACCGTTTTCACCGCGAAAGGCTAAGCGAAGAGTCGTTGTACCCTCAGAAGCAGAGTTAGAAAGCTGCGCGTAGGGCCAGTCTTCAGCTTCAAAGAAATCTTTAACACTAGAAAGGAGAGAGGATTGCTCTGAATTTTCTGCGTCCTCTGCGGCTTCTAAGTCAGCTAGGGTCGTGGTGAAAAGGTCTTGAAAACTTTGGGCAATGTCTTTGAATAGCGGCTCGGTAGCTTGGGTAATTTGGTCAAAGCTGGCAGCGGTTTGATCTTGAATGTATTGGGTAATGCTGTCAGCGATCGCCTCAGATGTGGGATTTTGAAGTGCAGGTAGTAAGTAGTGCCAGAGGGTAGTGTAACCTATCTCTCCATCGGGTTGCTGCTGCTTAATGGCGGTGCAGTACCAGTTTTGTTCTTGTAGAAGAGGATGGATTTCTTCTAGATTTTTAGATTGCTTTTGGTTGAGTTCTTGAAGATAGTTTATTGCCTTGTTGGAGTCATTTGTCTGCTCAATAAGCTGAGTCATCAGTTCAGGCTTGAGCAAAACTATGAGATGGAGCGATTTCGTTGCTGATATTCCA
>JAAHIC010000530.1 GCA_010671965.1 Leptolyngbya sp. SIO4C5 | reverse complement strand
AGGGCGCATTGATGCGCTGATAGTGCAAAATCAGCTTTGGATCAATCTCATAGAGGCTAAACATTTTGGTTTCAGCGTGCTGCAAGCCGTTCCCCAAACTTTGGCCTATATGATGGCGTATCCGCCTACGCAGCCTGTCGTGTATGGCTTGGTAACCACCGGAGAAGACTACATTTTTCTGAAGCTAAATCGAGCTGAGCGACAGTACGCCCTGTCCTATAAATTTACGCTGCTGGCAGATGAAAACAATAACCTGCACCGGGTCGTTAGAATTTTGAAACAGATTAAACAGATGATGGCTTAAATTACCGGAAAAACTTAGAAAAGTCCTAACTCAGATATCTTTCTAGATCAATGGTCCTCGCTTATCCTGCCAAACCAGCACACCCTCTTGGAGAGCAGCGGGTTGTTTTTCGCTCTCTAAGCTGGCCCGCCTATCAGCAAGTTCTGAGCGCTGTCGGGGACAATCGTGCGGCACGGCTAACCTATGACTGCGGCCTCCTGGAGATAACCATGCCCTTAGAGGATCATGAATTTTATAGCGAACTGATTGGCCGCTTTGTTTATTTCTTAGTGTCTGAACTAGGGCAAAAAATTAAAAGCCTGGGGTCTACCACCCTGGAGCGAGAAGACTTAAAACGAGCCGTAGAGCCTGACAAGGCTTACTATATCCAGAACCAATCCCAGGTAGCGGGGAAGAAAATCGATCTCGATCGTGATCCGCCTCCAGATTTAGTCATCGAAGTTGATATCACTCATACCGATGTCGATAAGCTGTCTCTTTACGCCGCGATGGGAGTTGCGGAATTCTGGCGCTATAACGGCCAACTATGGCGTATTTATCAGCTAGAGGGCGATCGCTATCAAGAAGTTGACCTCAGCCCTACATTTCCGCGAGTACCTAAGCAGAAACTGTACGATTTTTTGGCGGCGGCTGAAATAGATGAAATTGAAGCAGAGCAAAGTCTGCGGCAGTGGATTAGACAGCAAACATAACAAGAGAGCAGGCCACGCTGGTTTCGACTTCGCTCAGCCAGCGCGGCTCGAAGCTAGATAACGCAGTTTTTACTCGTCGTCTTCGTCATCTGGCCCATCTCCAGAAGTTCCGCCGGATAGCCGAATAAGCTGCGTCTCGCCGTTGGAATCATCCACCCCGTCGTTGTCATTGACGATGAGGATAGTGCCGTTGGGTAACACGGCTGAGCCTTCAATTTTCTCCAAAATCAGGCCGCCAGTCGCTTCTAATGCCGGAATCAGGTCTCGCACAAGCCGCTTGTTGACGACCGGGAAGTTGGGCGTCACTCCGGCTCCCGGATCGGCTGTGGGAGTTAAACCGCTAACCGAGAAGCGGTAGAGCCGCTTGATGCGGGCATCGGGGCCAGCCTGATTGTCGCGTTCAACTACGAGAAATTCGCCATTTCCCAAAGGCGTCAGAGAAGACAGACCCACCCAGCCACCGTTAGGAGAGGTGGGATCTTCAATCGGATAGTAGAAGAAAGCCCATTCACCCGTAGCCGTGTCATAGCGACCAATACGGACGCGATTTTCCGGATCGCCAGCCCACTCCCGCTGGAAGGCCACGTAAACATCTTCGTTAGTGCCCGTACCAACGCTGGCCACGCCTTCATAGCCAAAACGCACCTGACGGCTATTGACAGCGGCTGGTAGCGTGACTACTTCGGCGATCGCTCCGTTCGGCTCAACCCGCAGCAGCAGATTCAGAGTTTCAAAGGGGTTATCCGGATCGCCCACCGTACCTGCGCCTTCAGAGGCTATCCAGAACCCGCCGTCCGCGCGGACAGTCACCCCTTCGGGATCAAGATTCACCGTCTGATCAGGGTTAACGAGCGAAGCCTCTACCGCCGCAAGCTGGCCTTGGGTGTCCCTGAGGACAATTTCGCGGTTGAGTAGAGCTGGGGTTTGGCTAATGTCTAGGGCGAAGATGCGGCTCTTTTGGTAGAAGCTGTCGTAGACGGTGTAGGCGGTATTGGGGCGACTGGGATCGATCGCCAGATCAGAGAGCGCGCCCCAGGGAATCGGCAAGCCGTTTGAGCGATTGGCAGAGGCAATCTTGGGATAGTCCGGCGTTCCCTCATCGCGCCGATAAATGTTGATAGCGGAGCGAATGCCGTCCTCACGGCTGTCTTCTTCACTAGCCACGACAAACAGATTGCGTTCGGGAATGGCTAGCAGTCCTTCTGGGGCAACACCAGTCGGTAAAATTTGCAGCAGCTCCGGCGGCTGATTATTGCCCGTTAGTCTGTAAACCAGAACAACGCTAGAGCGCTCAGAACCGACAAACAGCAGGCGATCGCGGCCAAACTGACCGTAGGTGACATTCTCTGGCTCATTGCCCTTATTTTCAGAACGTTCCTCTGGGTAATGACCGATGCGCGTCACGACCTGCTCTACCGAGTTACCTGCGGTGAACAGCACCCGGCCACTGCGGTCAAAAAGGGTAAAGCCGCGACTGCCGCCGTCGAGATCGCCCTCATCAGCGGTGGCAATTAAGTTACCGGGCAGCCAGGTGACGCCATCGGGTTCTCTGGGAATATTGCTGAGGCTGCTATTCAGCTCGATTAGGCTGTTCTCTAGGGTATCAATCTGGCTGAGGTCGGCGGTGCCTGCGCTCCAGTCATTGACGATGTTGCCGCTGGGTAAGTCAACTAAAACGACGTAGTTGTTCTCCTGCAGCGTCACAACGGCAACATTGTCTTGATCGATGTCTACATATTCCGGCTCCGGGTCGTTGGGGAAGAGATCGGCTACGCCGTCTAGGTCAACGCTGCGGGTCGTCCAGTTGCGGGGGCTGCCAGTGGTTTCAACGATGACCAAGAAGCCCCCCGGCTGCTGAGGCGGGCGACCGTCACCGAGATCTTCATCCCGCTCATTTTCAATCGCGATCGCGGCGTATCTCTCGTTGGGGCTAATCGCCACAGAATCGGGCTGTCCTCCCAGCTCAATTTCTCTTACGACTCGCTGCCGCTGAATATCGACCACCACCAGCTTGCCGCTAGGCTGAACAAAGCTCTCTGAAGTGTTGACGCCGACTAAAGCAAAGCGGCCTTTGACCACTACCGAGGTCGGTTCACCGCCCACAGCCACCACGCCAGCAGGCCGAGGATTGGCCGGATTGCGGATATCGACAAACCCAATATTCTCAGTTTCTGAGTCTGTATAGATCAGCGTGTTGCCATCTTTGCTGACTGACACAATTTCAGCCACGGTCTGCGAGTCAATATCAGTGTTGAGAAACACCGGGAATGAAGCAATTCGCTGAAAAACCTCGCCTTCGTTGGCCTCGTCATCCTCGCTATCAGGCTCAATCTCAGGCTCCCAATCACTCAGGTCAATGCACTGCCCATCTTCATCAATCATGTATGAAGTCAGTTCAGGACACTCTTGGGCCTGCATTTGACTGCTAAGGGAAATCTCTAGAATACCTGCCAGGAGCAAGGATGAGGCTATGAGTTTCTTTTTCATCTCTAATACAAGTGAATGGCTTGAGTGCACCGTAATTCTCAAGCGCTCTATCCTCGCTGGAGGATTTAATGACCTCTAGGGGCAGCAGCCTTTAAGGGGCTAAATCGCTTCAGTAATTTTGCGGGGATAGAATGCCCTTGTGGCAAACCTAGTGATTCCCGTCGATTCACCTGCGTATAGAAGAACACATTCATTAAAAATTTACGTAAGAACCTGCCACTGCAATCACTGCAATTAATTCTGTTTGAGGGCGGGTGACCAATTTTTGAGCAGAGTTGGCAATAATGCGATCGCGGTCAGCCTGACATTTTCTTTGTAGTCCACTAGACATTACAGGCAGCATCACTGATTGTTTTTAGATTGATTGGGCTATCTTAATTGAAGGTGTCGTCACTCTTTGAAGGACAGATAAATTCTTGAGTTTGCTATCTATAGCCGAATAGAGAATTGAATTACTTTGCTGATCCATTGCAAACTGCGATAGCAGACGTTCTCAGCCGTCAGGAGACTATACGTGACAGAAACTTCAGCCGTAGAACCTCAGATACAGCAGTTGGTTCA
>JAAHIC010000053.1 GCA_010671965.1 Leptolyngbya sp. SIO4C5 | reverse complement strand
CAAAGACCTCTAAGATCTCGAGGCGTTCCGTTGCAAGTTGGACAGGCAGACTCATCATGTTCCCAGAGACTCGGTACAGCCTGAAACCTTATCATATGAAAGCTTCTGTGAGAATGAAATGGCCCTGTGCCTTCGACCAGCCCTACCGCGAAGTTGAAAGGGCTGTCTGCCAGCTAGCCGAACAAGGCTACTCCCACATTCAAATTGCTCCCGCGCAAAAGTCTCACCCTAGCCCTAACTGGTGGGCCCGCTATCAGCCAATTGACTACAGCGTGATTGAGGGGCGCGGCTCTGAGGCAGATTTACGGGCGCTGATCGCCACTGCCCACGGCTGCCAGGTGCAGGTGATTGCCGACGTGGTGCTGAACCATATGGCAAACCTGCCGGAGTATGCCACCCTGGGCTTTCCTCAGTTCTCCCCGGCAGATTTCAACAATCGCTGCGAAATTGATTACGGCGACGGCGATCGCACTTCAGAAACCGACTGCTGGCTGGGGGGACTGCCCGATCTCAACCAAACTCGGCCCAACGTCCAGGCACTGCAGCAAGCCTATTTACAAAAGCTTTTAGATTTAGGCATAGACGGTTTTCGCGTGGATGCGGCTAAGCACATTCCTGCCAGCACCATCAAAACGGCCTATATCGACTACATCAATCAGGCCAGTCAGGGAGAAACCTGGAATTATCTAGAAGTGATTACCGACAGCGACACCCGGCCCGAAGACTATAACTGGATCGCTGCGGTCACTGATTTTGTTCTCTACAACGCTATGAGGACGGCTTTCAGTTTTGGAGGGGATTTGCGATCGCTGCGCCTTCCTGCCGCCATAGCCGATCCCCACAGCGTCACCTTTGGCCACAACCACGACACCATCCTGGCGCTGAATGACTACGCCATTAATCCCTATGACGAACCGACCGATGCTCACTTAGCGACGGCCTATGTGCTAGCCCGCCAGTCAGGCACGCCCCTGATCTTCGGCCCGGATAATGCCAAAGTTCCTTACGTTCCCTATGGCGTCCAGTTTCGGCAGATAATGCGGCAGCGAGCCGAGGCAGGTCAAAACGTAGAGGAGTCCGTTTTAGCTGCGATCGACAGTTCGACAGTGCTGCTGCTAGAGCGAGGAACGGAGGGCTTTTTTGTCGTCAATAAGGCAGCTGAGCAATTCGACACGCCAGTTTTAGACCTGACGCGCTCTAACCTAGAGGGCTGCTACCGGGAACTGCGCCACGACTTTAAGGTGGCGATTGAACAGCGCAGCAACGGCAAAAAATACGTGACGCGCTGGGGTAGCTGGGAGCGAGGCGGCTTGCAAATTAGCGGACGCGATGCCCTCTATTTTGTCCGCGATTCCTGGCAGCAGTGTCCCTCTGGCTCAAACTGACTTTTCTCAAAATTACTTAGCCAGCTTTACCTTGGTCGCCAGACCAACGGACTGCAAAAAGCGAATGGTAAGCCAGGTGATATCCAGTTCCCACCATTTTGTCCAGTTGCAGGCCGAGGACTGGCAGGCATGATGATTGTTGTGCCAGCCTTCGCCGTAGGTCAGCAGTGCTACCCACCAGCAGTTGGTCGAAGCTTCGTCGGTTACGTGCGTGCGGTAGCCAAATTTGTGGCAGGCACTGTTGACTAGGCAGGTGCAATGGAAGCCCACAAACAGCCGCACTAAAATGCCCCACACGACAAACGGCCAACCGCCCAAAGCGTATAGCAGCACCGCTAGCCCTAACTGCAGCGTGATGTAGTGATTGTGGCAAAACTGATAAAACGGATCGTCGGCAATATCTTTAGTAATGCGGGGGACTTCGGGCTTGGTGGGCACTTCATGCATGAGCCAGTTAATATGACTCCACCAAAACCCTTCGCGTGAACTATGGGGATCGAGGGGCTGATCGGTGTGCAAGTGGTGAATGCGGTGATATCCCACCCAGCCGAAGACAGCGCCCTGCCCGGCCAAGGTGCCGCAAAAGATGAAAAAATACTCCAACCACTTGGGTACCTGTAAGCTGCGGTGGCTAGCCAATCGATGAAACCCCAAAGCAATGCCTAGCCCGATTGTGACCCAGTGCAAAAAGAGAGCCACACCGACGGCAGTCCAGCTAAAGTTGCTGGGCAGCAAAGCCGACAGCGTCAGCAGGTGCAAAACGACAGTAGGAACGATGACTGACCAGCGAGGGCGGGGCGACGCAGAAATTGCAATAGTCACAGATATGTTAAAGTTCTTTACTTTTCTCGAAGCTTATCATACTCAAAGTTAAAGCAGAGTTAGCTTTCCTGGCAGCTTTACTCACATCAGAAAAGCTGATGGCTGGCAGCAACTTCAAAGAATCTTGGCTTTTTGGACACAGACCGCGATCGCTTAGCTAATAGTAGAGATAAGGGGGTGGCATTGGCAGCCAAGGCTACCTTGCTGGTTTGCTTGGGAAGATGAGTCATGATGCAGAGAATTCTAGTTGCCGTTGATAATTCAGAGCACAGTCAGTCGGTGGCTGATGAGGCGATCGCGCTAGCCAAGGCTCTAAAAGCGCAGCTTCATTTCTTTCACGTCCTGCTGCCGCTAGACGGGGGATATCCCAATCCGCTCTACATTACCAATGACGGTATGCACTCCATGCTGGCAACTGAGTCTTTTCAGAACTATGTCAACCAGTGGCAAGTGGCGAAGGAGCAGGGCGAAAACCTGCTGAACTGGTATAGCCAGTCGGCTAGAAGTGAAGGGCTAACGGTAATGTGCAGTCAGGCAGTGGGCGATCCCAGCCGTGCTATTTGCAATACGGCGCAGCAGTGGCGAGCGGATTTGATCATGATGGGACGTCGAGGCCGGAGCGGACTGAGCGAACTGCTCTTGGGCAGCGTCAGCAACTACGTCATGCACCATGCAGATTGTTCAGTGCTGACGGTGCAGGGAAAGGCAGTGGAGACGGTGGAACAGCCAGAGATGGCGGCGGTGAGTTCGTAAGATTTGGAGACAAGGTTAGGGAGACGGGGTAGTAGGTGGTTGCGTAAGGTTAGTTTCTGCGATTATCTTTTCTGTTCTGGCTGCGGGCGATCGCCACTTCTCCCCATCTGGCTTAAGGCTTAAACCCAGTTCCACGGCTGAGATAGTAGCGCTTAATGAAGATGCCCAGCCTCTGCACCGTCAGGGTTTGAAGCGGGGCGATCGCTTGGAAGTGCGATCGCAGTTCCGGCGTTAGCGGGTGCCAGTCATCCCAAAGCAGCAGGGCGTCGCGGCCAGATAGATCGGTGCGAGCGGCCCAAATGTCGAACTGGTCACGGCGATCGCTGAGGGCAAACACGTCGGGTTGGTTCAGCCCGTAGGCAAGAGCTGAGGCGGAACGGTAGTCAGTGGTAGCAAGGAAGGTGTTGGGACTGGGCGACTGGGCCTGAACGGCAGTGACGACTTGGGGCCAGCCAAACAGCATCCGGGTATCTGGATCGACAATGGCAGCTTCGCGGCTGAAGAGAGCGGAAATAGGTAAAACGCTGTAGTGAAACACAATCAGAACGGCGAACAGCAGGCCATAGCCTTGTCCTATCCAGAAGAGGCGACGCTGACGCAGCGGCGGCGCGATCGCGCTAGACTCTGGCTCGGATAAGAGCGCTGCAGGCATGAGGGGAAACAGCAGCGGGTAGGCCATGATGTTCCAGTAATAGAGCGCGGTGGAAAAGAGGGCAATCAGGCTGAGGCTCACGGTGGGGACGGCAAAGCTCCAAAGGGCAAGCCAGCGGTAGAGCGATCGCTGGCCGGTTTGGGAGAAAGCAGGAATAACACGCGACGGTGTCAGCACCTGCACCATTAGCCACGCGGTCACAGGCGACAGCAGCAAAATTGAAAACAGCCAGAAGCCTACAGGCTCTAATGGTTTAAGCTGCCAGCCCGCCGCTGCTCCGGCATCGACGCTGCGAGTGGCGTAATACTGGAACGATTGCCAGTCATTCAGCACGTTCCACACTAGAACGGGTACGAAAGCGAGCGCGGCCAGTCCTAGAGCTAGGTACAAACGGCGATCGCGCAGCAGTTTTCTAAGTTTGGGATGGAAAGCGATCGCGGCTGCAATGCCAGCCAAGACAAACACCGCATTGTATTTGCTCAGCCCGGCCATTCCGAGCAGCATTCCCGTGGCGTACAGTCGCCAACTTTTCTCCTGCCCGTTGGCTACGTAGCCATCAGCAAAGCGAACGAATTCATAGCCCGCCATCAGGGTAAAAGTGATCAGCAGATGGTCATGCCAGGCCAGCCCCAAAAAGACAAAGTACAGGGGTGAGGCCAGGACTAACGCTATGACGAGGCTAAAAGCGGTTTTGGCCTGCGGGCCGTAGAGATAGCGGCAGATACGATAGTAGGTAAAAAAGAAGAGCAGATTAGTAAACAGGTTGGGCAGGCGCAGGACAAAGAGCGATCGCCCCAGTACGGCGGTGAACAAGCCCTGAATCCAAGCCTGCAGGGGCGGATGGTCGTAGTATGACCAGTCGAGATGCTGGCCCCAGAGCCAATAGTAGGCCTCGTCAGGATTGGGAAAAGCGCTGAGCCAAAAGATGAGCCGCAGCAGCCCAAACAGTCCCAGCAGCGGTAATATCTGCTTCAAAATCACGGACATCAACTGTGAGCCAAGCGATTTTAACCCTGCTGCGGCTTATACCCCCCGTTACTGGCCAATCAGAGCCGTTGCCCGCAAGCCGAGCCGCTCAACGCTAATCTTCCTGGCCCAGTGCCCCAGGTGCGCCAATCAGCGTCCGCTTCGGCGAACAGGTAATGATCATGATTAGCAGCGTCAGAATGTAGGGAGCCGCATTAAACAGATAGTAATACGCATCGATCCCCACCGACTGAAAAGCCGGGCCAATCGCCTGAGCACCGCCAAACAGCAGCGCCGCCCAGAGACACTGAATCGGATTCCAGCGGGCAAAAATCACCAGCGCCACCGCCATCAGGCCCTGACCGCTAGAGATTCGCTCCGTCCACACCCCCGGATAGTACAGCGACAGACAGGCTCCACCAATGCCTGCTAAAAAGCTACCAGCGATAATGCTCAGCATCCGCACCTGAAAAATTGAGATGCCCATAGCCCTAGCCGCCTCTGGGCTATCCCCCACCGCTCGCACATAGAGTCCCCAGCGGGTAGCCCGAAAAAACCACTGCATCAAAGGGGCGATCGCTAGCCCCATCAAAAACAGAGGGCTGAGCTTCAGCGCCGACTGCACCGGCAGCGAACTGCTCCAACCGCCCACATCAAAGGTCATGAGCTGCGGTGCCTGAGGCTGAATAAAGGGTTTGCCCAAAAAGAACGCTAGACCGCTGCCAAAGATAATCATGGCAATGCCCACTGCCACATCGTTGACTCGCGGCTGCTGGGCCAGCCAGCCGTGAATTGCCCCCAGCACCATGCCAGAACATCCTGCTGCCAGGACGCCGAGCCAAGGGGCTAGCCCCGGCCCCACCATGTCCTGCGTTAGATAGGAAACGCCGTAGGCGCTCATCGCCCCCATCAACAATGTCCCTTCCAGTCCCAAGTTGATCTTGCCGCTTTTCTCCGTCAGACACTCCCCCAAGCTGACGAATAGAAACGGGGCACTGCCTCTCAAAGTACCGGCCAAGATGCCCAGCGGTACGCCCCACCATCCCAATGCTTCGGCTGCCATCTGCCTACCTCTAAAGATTGACTTACTCCAGATTTACTGGCTACGCGCTGCCGCCCACAGGGGCCGCCGATCGCTCCTGAACCACCCGGTGCTGCTGGAAAAAGGGAATGCGGTTGTAGAGTGAATCGCTATACAAAACGCAGAGAAAGACAATACCCTGAAAAACCAGCACCGTGGCGTCAGGCAAATTGTGCGATCGCTGCAAAATGCCGCCGCTAGCTAAAATTCCTCCCAGCAGCACCGCCACTAGAATCGTCGCCAACGGATTGTGCCGCGACACAAAGGCCACCAAAATTCCGGCATAGCCATAGTTAGAAACCAGCGACTCGTTCACTCGCTTCTGCACCGCTGCTACCTCCACCATGCCTGCCAAACCCGCCGCCGAGCCGCCCAAAAAGCAGATTGCTAGGGTCAGCTTGCCTACGGGCAGTCCGGCAATCCGGGCCGCTCGGATATTGCCCCCTGCCGTCCGGGCGGCAAAGCCAAAGGTGGTGCGCTGGATCAGCACATAGGCAATGACGCAGGCAATCAGGCCGTAGAGCAGACCGAAGTGAATTCGCGTCGCGGGCAGGTTGCCCAGCCATAGGGCTTCTGCCAGCTCTGGCGATGAGGGCTTGGTGACAAACTCCGGATCCCGCAGTGGCCCCTCAACTAAATGGTTCAAAATGGCGATCGCGATGTAGTTCATCAGCAAGCTGCTAATGGTTTCATTTACGCCCCGGTAGTGTCGCAGCGCGCCCACGGCCATAATCCACAGCCCGCCGCCCACAATTCCGCCCAGGGCCATTCCCACCTGTACGGCAGGCGCAGGCAGCGTTGTTCCCAGGTTCAGCCCCACCAGCACCGCCGCCAAGCCGCCAATTACCAAAGCGCCCTCATTACCAATAATTACCAGCCCCAGCCGGGCTGGCAAGGCCGTACACAACGCCGTTAGCATCAGCGGTGCTGCTCGAATCAGGGTATTTTGCCAAGCGCTCCAGCTACCAAAAGCGGCTTTGTAAATGGACTGATAGACCCCAAACGGATTCGCACCGGCGATCGCACAAAAGATGCCAAAAATCACCATCGCGACCAGCAGCGCCGCGACTGGCAAACAGATAGTTTCTAAGGCCCGTCGCCAAGGTTGGTTAACTAACATAGGCTATGCAGAATTAGGCGGATAAACCCTGCTGCCTAAGTAGACAGCAGTCTTGGAACTATGGCCGTCGGCTACTAGCTGCCAACCGTACCGTCAACCCCTTCAATCAGGTAGTCCATTTTTTCCAGCTCGATATCCTGCTGCTTTAGCTCTTTTTCGGCTGGCACCACAACGCCGCCGACGTTATCCTGTAGCGGGCCGCGATAGATCACCAGTTCACCTTTCATCAAGCTTTCCTTGGCGGTGTCGGCGTCTGTTTTAGCCTGCTCGGTCACAGCCGGGCCGTACTCAGATACCTTGCAGAAGTTATCGGTCAGCCCACCCCGTAAAACATGGTCGATTTCTCCGGCCATCAGGGTTTCTCCGGCCAAAACCTGTTCACCCAGGCGGGTATAAATGCTAGACCAGTCCCATTCAGCGCCGGTCAGGTAGCCTTCAGGGGCAAGGCTAGACTGGTCAGCATGATAGCCCGTGCAGTAAATGCCCCGCTTCTCGGCGGTTTCCATCACTACCTTGGGACTGTCTACGTGACAAGTCACTACATCAATACCTTGATCGGCCATGCTGTTAGTGGCTTCGGCCTCTTTGACCGGCAGCGCCCAGTCTCCGGTAAAAATGACTTTGGTTGTAATGTCGGGATTGACGGACTTCGCCCCCAAGGTATAGCTGTTGATGTTGCGCAGTACCTGAGGAATCGGCTTGGCAGCGACAAAGCCCAGCTTGCCTGACTGGGACATGTGCCCGGCTATCACCCCGGCAACATATTCAGCTTCGTCAATGTAGCCAAAGTAGCTGCCGACATTGTCTGGCATTCCCTCCTGGTACAGCCCCCCGGCATGAAAAAACTGCACTTCTGGAAACTGCTGGGCCATTTCTAGAATGTAGGGATCAAAATAGCCAAATGAGGTGGGAAACAGAACTTTAGCCCCGTCAATTTCAATCATGTTGCGCATGGTTTCTGCCACCGCCGTCGTCTCTGGCACATTGGCTTCTTCTACAATGCGGATGCCAGGCAGCTCGGCCATTGCCGCTGCCCCCTCGGCATGAGCCTGGTTATAACCGAAGTCGTCCTTGGGGCCGACATAGATGAAGCCAACAACCAGTTCTTCCCCGTCGCCGCTGGCGCTCCCCCCACCGTTGCTGCAGCCTGTACCAAACTTGGCGGTGATACCAAAAGCCGTAGTTGCTAATAATCCTCGAACGACCTGACGTCGAGACAGTCGGAGCGAAGGTCTGTGTCGGTAAGTCATGCTGCACTAACTCTATAGGGACTAGTTCATAGGATTGAGAAAATCGCATCCCGAATTTGTATACTGCTTTGCTTTTTCTGCCTGCAGCTAGATTGTTTGGCAAAATTTAGCCGTTTGAGCTGAGGCGCTCGCTCTGCAAAATCCCTTTTCGGCCTAACAAAAAGCGATCGCACTAGGCGATCGCTTTAACCTGGTTCTAATAGCGCAGCAGCCCGAAGCGTTAGCCCGCTAAATACTCCCGGATATCGCGCTGCTGCTTACGCAACTTGCTCAAAGCCTCTCGCTCAATTTGGCGCACCCGTTCCCGGCTAATGCTCATCAAATCGCCAATTTTTGCCAGGGTCATGGCGTTGCCGTCCGTCAAGCCAAAACGCAAAGACAGCACCCGCTGCTGCTGCGGGGTTAAATCTGCCATCATCTTGTCAAGATCCAGCTTTAGGGAAGACTGGGTCGTATACTCCTCCGGCGTAATGCCAGTATCCTCTAGCAGCTCACTCAGCTCGGTATCCTGGTTGTCGCCGATACGCAAATCCAGGGAGAGAGGCTGACGCGATTTGTCTAAATACTCCCGTACCTGCTTAGGCGTTAAGTCCAGCTCTGCTGCTAGGTCATTGACCGACGGCGCTCGACCCAGCTTTTGGGTCATTTGCCGCTGGGCTTTCTTAATTTTGTTCAGCTTTTCGGTGATGTGAATGGGCAGGCGAATCGTGCGGCTTTTTTCCGCGATCGCCCGTGTGATGGCCTGACGAATCCACCAGTAGGCATAAGTCGAGAAACGATAGCCCTTAGTGGGATCAAACTTTTCAACCCCCCGCTGCATTCCGATCGTGCCTTCCTGAATCAAATCCAGCAAATCAATGTTGCGCTTGAGATACTTCTTGGCCACTGAAACGACCAGGCGCAAATTAGCTTCTACCATCCGGCGCTTAGCCAGATTGCCCTGCCGCACAATCTGCTGCAGCTCTGCCTTGGGCAGACTGACCGCTTCTGCCCACTCGCTTAAGCTCGGCTCTCGCTCCAGGCTCTCAGCCATCTGCTCGCGCTGGCGCTCTAGCGCGCAGAGCTGCTGCACCTGCTTGCCCAAAACAATTTCTTCTTCGTGAGTCAGCATCGGCACTCGACCAATCTCTTTGAGATAGGCCCGAACAGAATCAGTTGTGGGTGTGGAAGATTTCATGAACGGCAACTAACCCAAAAAAACTATGAGGAGAAAAAACGCCGCTCAAATGTATGGACATTTGAACAGCGAATAGGAACGGTTGAATTGATTAACGCTCTTTGATTCGGACTGGAATAGCCTCAGACTGGACCTGCTCGGCTTCTTGGGCCTGCAGCCAGTAGGCAGCGGCCAGCACAGATACGACGGTTGTAATAACAGAAATTTCTGTAAGCATCTTATGGTTAACCTTTAACAATCTATTTGTAAACTATTGTAACTATTATGAAGCTTTTTGTCTCTCTATCTCAAGATAAATATTGAAATAGTTTAGAGCTGAAAGCTTTTGTATTGACGCCATAGAGCCACTTTAATCGGAATTGCTGTGGTCACTGCGGCCAGATGAGATCAGCTTAACTGAGAACAAGTCTTTAGAATCTGTAACGAATATTAAGGCAGGCTTACCTTTCCGCGATCGCCCAGTCTGCCGCTAAGATAGGGGGCATTTATACCGGAGTGGACAGCGTGAGCGCAGCAAAGATCGGCATCATCGGTGGCAGCGGCCTTTATCAGATGGCCGCCTTACAAGATATTGAAGAAGTCCAAATCGAAACCCCTTTCGGCCCGCCCTCAGACGCGCTCATTGTCGGTACCTTAGAAGGTGTTAGGGTAGCCTTCCTAGCCCGTCACGGTCGCCATCATCATTTGATGCCCTCAGAACTGCCGTTTCGAGCCAATATCCACGCCATGAAGCAGCTCGGTGTGGAATACTTAATCTCAGCTTCGGCGGTCGGTTCACTGCAGGCCGCAGCTAAGCCCCTAGACATGGTGGTGCCCGATCAGTTTATCGATCGCACCAAAAACCGCGCCTCCACTTTTTTTGGCAGCGGCATTATTGCCCACATTGCCTTTGGCGAGCCGATCTGTCCGCAGCTTGCTCAGGTCCTAGCCGCCGCCGTCGCTAGCCTCGACCTTGACGGCGTAGATTTGCATCACGGCGGCACTTATGTCTGCATGGAAGGCCCAGCGTTTTCTACCAAGGCTGAATCAAATCTTTACCGCAGTTGGGGCGCAACGGTTGTGGGCATGACCAATCTGCCGGAGGCAAAGCTAGCGCGGGAAGCAGAGATAGCCTACGCGACCCTGGCAATGGTCACAGACTACGACTGCTGGCACCCCGATCACGACAGCGTTACGGTAGACATGGTGATCGGCAATCTGAAAAAAAATGCGGTCAACGGCCAGCGGGTGATTCAGGAAGTAGTGAAGCGGCTAGCCGCTAATCCCCCCGCTTCTGAGGCCCATTCAGCCCTGCAGTATGCCATCCTGACGCCCCTAGATCAGGCTCCGGCTGAGACTAAAGAAAAGCTCTATTTGCTGCTGAAAAAATATTTGTAGACAGCGCCCTGGGGGCTATTGGCGATTGACCGTCCGCGACAGCCACAGGGAGGAAACAATGCCGACAAAGTGGGCAATGCTGGTATTGGTATTGGCCTGCACAATTAGCAGATCAAACGAGGTGATAAAGCCACGCACCGCCGTTGGGCTGAGAATAACGCCGCCCTGAGTCGGCTGCTCAAAGGACTTGAAAATCAAGGCACCCACAATGGCCCCAGCGCCGAGCTGAGTCAGCAGCATCCCCGCTAGGCTCGCCATCAGCCCCACCTGAATGGCGCGGATTGCATCTTTGGGTTTGGGCCGTGCGTCTGGCCGACTCGATCGCAGCTTGCGGGCCAAGCGAGTGTAGCGAAAGGCCCAGTAAGCGCCAAAAAAGACAACGAATAGCCCTAAAGCGGCAAAAAACAGTCCCGCGCCCGTCCCTGGACTGGCCTGACTGTTTTCGCCCTGACGGAAGCTGAGTCCTGAGATGGCAAACAACAAGAGGAAGGCAGAAACGACCGAGAGCACCACCTGTGCCCAAAAGCTAATCCAGCCAACCAGGCGGAAGGCGCTGGCAATGCGTCGAACCGCTGGGGGAAGAGAATAGTCAAGTTCACCAGTCATGATGTCGTGATCCTCAAGCAGGGCTGTTGCTTGTGGCCCCTATTGTTATGCGCCTCTGATCTTAGACCGATTTGACGGATTTGACGGCACAATAGATGAAAGACTACACCCTTTGCGTCCTCATCCTGCCTTATCTATGACTTCACCGCTTGATCAGGGAAAAGATTTGCTCAACGATTTGATAACTCGCTATGGGTCGCAGGTGGATTATTTGGCAATTCGGTTGGAAGAGGCTGAGGGCACAGATATCTTGCTGCGAGGTGGCAAGGTAGAAACCCTGAGTGAGGGACTGTCTATTGGCGGGCAGGTGCGGGCTTGCTACAAAGGCGGCTGGGGCTTTGCTAGCTTCAATCAGCTTTCTGGCCTAGTAGAGCGCTTAGAAGAGGCGATCGCGGCGGCGCGGTTAGTGGGGGATGAAGAGACGCTGCTGGCTCCCATTGATCCTATTCAGGTTGTCCACCGCTTAAATCTGATCGGCTCCGATCCGCGTCAGATTCCCCTGCGCCACAAGAAAGATCTCTGTAGCCACTACGCGGCAATTTTGCAGCAAATCGATGCTCAAGTCACCACTACTTCCGTTCGCTACAACGACAGCGCTCAGCGAATTCTGCTAGCCACTTCGGAAGGAACCCTGATTGAGCAGAACTGGGTAGATATGGAAATGCGCTTTGCCGCTACGGCCCGTAATGGCGAAACGGTGCAGACCGGGCGGGAAACCACAGGCTCGCGCAAAGCCTATGAAGACCTAGAAAATTTAGACCAGCAGGTATTAGGAGCGGCAAAACGGGCTGTCGAAGCGCTGAAGCTCCCTCCAGTCAAAGGAAACACTTACTCAGTTGTGATCGATCCAATCCTGACGGGGCTATTTGTCCACGAGGCTTTCGGCCACCTGTCTGAAGCTGATATGGCCTATGAGAATCCCGATGTGTTAGAGGTGATGACGCTTGGACGGCGTTTCGGCCCCCCCAATCTGCAAATTTTTGACGGAGCGGCTCCAGAGGGGCACCGGGGCAGCTACGCCTTTGATGACGAGGGCACCCCGGCCACAACAACTCAGTTGATCAAAGACGGGGTACTGGTGGGTCGGCTGCACTCGCGGGAGACAGCAGGCAAGCTGGATGAAGCCCCCACAGGCAATGCTCGCTGCCTCAACTATCACTATCCGCCCCTAGTACGCATGACCAACACCTGGATTGAGCGCGGCAATACACCGGTTCAAGACTTGTTCACCGGTATCAAAGAGGGCGTCTATGCCCGCAACTGGTTAGGCGGCATGACCAATGGAGAAATGTTTACCTTCACGGCGGGCGAAGCCTGGATGATTCGTGACGGCGCCATTGCTGAGCCGGTGCGGGACGTGACCCTCTCTGGCAATGTATTTCGGACGCTGGCAGAGATCGAGGCCATCGGTGATGACTTTTACTGGGACGAGTCCGGCGGCTGCGGCAAAGGCGGACAGGGGGGCTTGCCCGTAGGCTGCGGCGGGCCTAGTCTGCGGATTCGTAATGTGGTGGTGGGCGGTGCAGCCAGCTAGCTACCTTAAACAACACCGACCTGAGCGCACATCGAGCTGAGCGGGCAGGTTGAACATTTGGGCCGACTGCCCTGGCAGATATGCTTGCCAAACGGCACTAGCAGCCGGTTGATTTCGACCCAATAGCGCTGTGA
>JAAHIC010000529.1 GCA_010671965.1 Leptolyngbya sp. SIO4C5 | reverse complement strand
TGATTCTAGGCCAAAGCAAATGCCAGCAGCCTGGTTGACACAGCAGCAGACGATAGCACCAGAATTCTAACGTTTTTCTGAGAGGGGCTTTTACTGCAGCTAGATCCCAAAAAGCTTTGCGGAGAACATGGCTTAGTCATGTCTGAGATAGAGGGCAGCCGGTTAAGCTTCGATTAATATGAATAATCCATTCCCCTATTGAAATCTGCTCAAATCTATGTCTTATCGACTCACCACTAAAGAATCCTTGCCAGACGGCATTAGGCGGATTGCGAGGGAACAGCTAGATAAGGCGATCGCTCAGCTAGCCCATCAAACCACCGACAATCAGGAAGAAGCCATTCACGATGCCCGCAAGCGTTTCAAGAAAATTCGGGCGGTCATCCGTCTGGTGCGTAGTGAGCTAGGCGAAGCCGTCTATCAGCAGGAGAATAGCTGCTTTCGTGAGGCCGGACGCCAACTCTCAGAAGTGCGGGACGCGCAGGTTCGCATCAACACGCTAGAAGCCTTAGCGCAGCATTTTGCTGACACCGTCGAGTCAGATGCCTTTAACTCAGTCCGCAGAGCTTTAGACGCCTACAGCGAAGCCACTCAGCACTATGTCATTCAGGAAGAAAGTGCCGTAGACATGGTGCTACCCCAGCTAGAGATTGCCCGCGATCGCATTGCCACCTGGCCGCTCAAGCACCACCGCTGGTCGGCCCTAAAACCCAACATTGACAAGACCTACGGGCGTGGCTTGAAAGCCTTTCATGCCGCCTACAAAGACAACACCGCTGAAAATATGCACGAGTGGCGCAAGCGGGTGAAATATTTTTGGTGCGATCTGCGCCTGCTCAGGCCCCTCTGGCCCGACATGATGAAAGCTTGGGCCAAGCAGGCCAGCACCCTAGCTGACTATCTAGGAGACGATCACGATCTAGCCGTGTTGCGGCAGTTTATTCTTAGTCAGCCCAAACGTCTGCAGGGCAACGAGCAGCTCGAAATTCTAATTACGCTAATTGACCACCGCCAAGCTGAACTGCAAACAGCCGCCCGGTTTTTAGGTGAGCGTCTCTATGCCGAGAAGCCCAAGCACCTGACCCGGCGGCTAGAAACCTACTGGGACGCTTGGCAAACGAAGGCTCACCAGCCTGCGAGGAAGCGCCTAGATAAGTCGGCATTATTGAAAAGTTTGGCGATCGCCTAAGCCGCCAGCGGCATCGAAGCTTCTAGCAGCACTTTTTGATAGAACTGCTGCAGCTGACCTGTAGCGGCGGCCCAGCCCCATTTCTCAGCTTCTAACCGGGCACTGCGGCGCATCAGCTCTCGCTCCGTCTTAGCGGCAAACAGGCGCTGAGCTGCCGTAATAGCTCCTTGCTCGTCAGCCGGATCAAACATGAAGCCGTTGACGCCGTTGGTGACAATATCGGGAATGCCGCCAGAGTCGGCTGCTACCACCGGACAGCCTGCCGCCATTGCTTCTAGCAGCACTAGCCCTAGGGTTTCCGTACGGGAAGGAAAGACAAAGACATCGGCAGAGGCATAGGCGGCTGCTAACTCTTCGCCTGCTAAATAGCCGACAAAGTTGGTCGCCGTTCCGGCAAAGTGCTTTTCCAGCTCCTCGCGGTAGGGGCCATCTCCCACTAAGGCTAAGCGCGCCCCCGGAATTGATTCTAAAACAGGCTTGATCCGATCCACCTCTTTCTCAGCCGAGAGCCGACCAATATAGAGCAGCAGCGGCGCTTCTGGGTGCCCCTGACTCAGACGCGATCGCATTTCCTGACTTGCCAACTCTGGCCGAAATAGATCGGTATCGACTCCCCGCTGCCACACCTCAACCCGCTCAATACCGTGATCGCTCAGCTCGCTCTGCATCGCCGTCGAGGTGCAGAGATTGACGGCTGCCTGGTTGTGCATGGCCTTGAGCAGCTCCCACAGCACACCTTCAAACATACCCAGGCCATAGTGCTCTAAATATTTAGGCAGATGGGTATGGTAAGACGCCACCAGCGGGATATTCAGCACTTTGCTGTAGTAAATCCCCGAAACGCCCAAAAAGGCCGGATTGACCACATGAATCAAATCGGGCTTGAACTCTTCCAAATAGGCCCGAATTAAGGGTCTGGGGAAAGCCAGCTTCAACTCTGGATATAGAGGCAGCGGAAAGCCTGGAATACCGCAAATTCGAGATCCCTTGTACTCTCGCAGTCCCCCATCTGGGCAAAACACCACGACCTCATTGCCCTGGCGTTGCAGGTGCTCAACCGTGTGCTTTAAGCGAGTGACAATACCATCGACCTTGGGGAGAAACGTTTCGGTAAATAGAGCAATACGCATACGAGTTTCGGAGCTGGGGATAGGCGAGTCGGCTTAAAAGAGGCAACAGAGCTAGAAGGGAACGGATCAGCAGATGATGAAAAAAGGGGATAGCAGGTATTCAGCCCCACTATCCCCCTTTTAGCTATTTATTCCACTTAACTTTGGGTAGAATCTGCTTCTCGTCTACCCGCGATTTGTACTTAACGGCAAAGTTAAGCAACGAATCCAGCAGCGAGTCTGAGAGGTAGTGCGGCTCTAGCCCCAAATCCTTCAGCTTGGTGTTCTTAGCATTGAAGTAGTGTTCTTCTAGCTCTACCCGTGGGTTCTCAAGATTGTTAATTTCAACCTTTACCCCCATAGCTGTGCCTGCCTTCTGCACCATCATCGCCAAATCAGAGATGCTGAACATTTCAGTGAACTGGTTGAAGACGCGGAACTCACCCCGATCGGCTGGATTACTCACCGCAATCTCAATGCAGCGCACCGTGTCGCGGATATCGAGCAGTCCGCGGGTTTGTCCACCCGAACCGTATACCGTCAGCGGATGACCGATGGCGGCTTGAATGCAGAAGCGGTTGAGGGCTGTGCCGAAGACACCGTCATAGTCGAGCCGATTGATTAACAGCTCATCCATTCCCGTTTCTTCGGTGAGGACGCCGTAGACAATGCCCTGGTTTAGATCAGTAGCCCGCAGCCCCCAAATCTTGCAAGCAAAGTGAATATTGTGGGAGTCGTGGACTTTGCTGAGGTGATAGAAAGAGCCAGGCTGCTTAGGATAGGGCAGGGTATCTTTGCGACCATTGTGCTCAATGGTGATATAGCCTTCTTCAATATCGATGTTGGGGGTGCCATATTCGCCCATTGTCCCTAGCTTAACCAGGTGGCAGTCAGGGAAATGCTCACGAATCACGTAGAGCAGATTGAGGGTGCCAACTACGTTGTTGACCTGGGTGAGAACCGCATGTTCTCGGTCAATCATGGAGAAGGGCGCCGAACGCTGCTCGCCAAAATGGACTACTGCCTCTGGCTCAAACTTGAGCATGGCCTCTTTCAGGAAGGCGTAGTTGTTGATATCGCCTACAAACAAATCGATTGACTTACCTGTTAGATCTTGCCACCGCTGCAGCCTAGCCTGGATGGGAGCAATGGGTGTTAAGGTTTCAACGCATAGCTCCATGTCCCAATGCCGCCGCACCAAGCTATCTAGAATGGCAACGTCGTGACCTTGGTTAGAAAGGTAGAGCGCAGTTGCCCAACCGCAGTATCCATCACCGCCAATAACTAGGACTCTCATTTGACTCAAGCTTTAAACTTTTATGCTGACACTCGCTCAGTCTGACAACCCAAGGATCATCAGAAGATGATAGGTAGTTTACCAGGTTACGACGACACAACTACCCCTCAAAAATGAGCTGGACTGAGTTCCAAAAAGCAGAGTTAAGCACCTGACAATCAAAGGTCATGGCGCAGCAAAACTTTGATTTTGGGGCAACAGCACCTTTGATCCTAGGGGCGATCGCCCGCCAACGCAAACGATGGGCAGAGCAACCTCACAGGCTATGCCGGCGACTTTTGACTAAAATTAGCTGCCGCTTCGACCCAGGGAAGGTTTAGAGATTTTTATTGACGCTATAAGCCTAATTTTTATCTACCTTTTGCAAGAGTCTAGATTCGGAACAGGCTCTGCCAGCATGGCAAAATCGGCAGCGCTTTCAGCTTGAGACGATATATCAGCCAACCGAA
>JAAHIC010000528.1 GCA_010671965.1 Leptolyngbya sp. SIO4C5 | reverse complement strand
TGCCGAAGCGCTTTATCTGGTGTCCTGTGTCCTAGATGAATACGGCCTGCAGGTACTTTCAGCCGCTTCAGCTCAGGGCGCGCTGATTATTTTGGATCAAATCCTGCCTCACTGTCTCATCTGCGACATTGGCCTGCCGGAAGTAGATGGCTATGAGCTCATTCGTCAAATCCGTTTGCGATCGCCGGCTCAAGGCGGTACCTTGCCCGCCATTGCGCTGACTGCCTATGCCGCCGAGCGCGATCGCCAGCTAGCGCTGCAGGCTGGCTTTCAAGCTCATTTGCCGAAGCCCACGGATTTAGATCAGCTGATGGCAACGATTGATCGGCTGATCGAGCAGAAATAGCTCTGAATCAAGAGTTTACCTGAGCGGGTAGCTGCTGCAAAAAGGGCAGAATGCGCTCCATTGCCTGATCTAATAGATTAGGCGCACCGACATCTAGCCATTGGATCTGGGGCGATCGCCGGAACCAAGTGCGCTGCCGCTTGGCAAACTGCTGGGTGTGACAAACTGTCTGAGCGATCGCTTCTGCCAGCGACAGATCGCCAGCTAGGTATTGCTTGACCTCGTCATATCCCAGGGTTTTCAGCAGCGGTAGCTCAGTGCCATATTTAGCAACTAAGGACTTAACTTCATCGACAAGTCCGCGCTCGACCATCTGCTGAGTCCGTCTAGCAATCCGCTGCCGCAGCAGAGCGGCGTCGCCGTCTAAGCCCAAATACAGAATCGGATAGGACGGCGGATTTTCGCCCTGCTGCGCCGATAGGGCTTGGCCCGTGACGTAGAAAACTTCTAGCGCTCTTAGAGTGCGAACGGCGTCATTGACATGGACTCGCCGGGCGGCGATCGGATCAACCTGCTGCAAAAGCGCATGACAGTGGGGCTGACCCAGCTGCTGCAACTGCGATCGCAGCTCGATCTGCGGGGCAACTGCTGGAATTTTTAAGCCTTTGACCACCGCGTCAATATAGAGGCCAGTCCCCCCCACCAGCAGCGGCAGTTGAGTGCTATCGTGATGTATCTGAGCCAGCCGGGTCTGTGCTAAATCCTGATAGGCGGCGACAGTCATAGTCTCAGTGGGCGGGCAAATATCAATCAGAGCATGGGGAATCTGCTGCCGCTCAGCCTGCGTAGGCTTAGCGGTGCCAATATCAAACTCTCGATAGACCTGCCGCGAATCAGCACTTAAAATGATGCCGTTCAACCGCGCCGCGATCGCTAGGGCTAGACTAGACTTACCAGTGGCCGTCGCCCCACCAACTACAATCAAAACTGGTACATTAGAACTAGCTAAGTGATGAGCTGAAGAACGCATTGACTGTTCTAGAATGATTTTTTGATCCACCCCCTTGTAAAAATTCACCAGAAACCGCTCTAAAATCGCTTCAGACCCCTTTGTGTTAGAATTTTGGGATGTGGTCTTGTTTTACAAGCTTGAAGTGGCTACGGGCCAAATAAAGGAGTTTAATCTATGACAACCAACTACGGTGCTGAACAGATTCAGGTCTTAGAAGGGCTTGAGCCTGTCCGGAAGCGACCGGGGATGTACATTGGCAGCACAGGCCCGCGCGGTCTCCATCACCTAGTTTACGAGGTTGTTGATAACTCCGTCGATGAAGCTTTAGCCGGGTATTGCAGTCATATCCGCATCGATTTAAATGCAGACGGCTCGGTGACCGTTCAGGATGATGGTCGCGGCATTCCTACCGACATTCACCCGCGCACAGGCAAGTCAGCCTTGGAAACAGTGCTGACCGTACTGCACGCTGGCGGTAAGTTTGGCGGCGGCGGCTATAAGGTTTCCGGTGGCCTGCACGGGGTTGGTATCTCTGTGGTCAATGCCCTGTCTGAGTGGGTAGAAGTCGTGGTTTGGCGCGACGGCAAAACCCATCGTCAGCGCTTCGAGCGTGGTCTTCCCATTGGTGAGCTGCGGATTGAACCTAATGAAACAGGCCGACAGGGAACGTCTGTTTCCTTCAAGCCCGATCACCGCATCTTCACCACGGGCATCGAGTTTGACTACGATACGCTGGCCGGACGCCTACGAGAACTGGCCTATCTAAACGCAGGAACTGAAATCACCTTTTCAGACCATCGGCTAGAGCTAATCAAGCGAGATACCCCCCGCGTTTCCCAGTTCCATTATGCAGGGGGCATTCGGGAATACGTTCAGTATATTAATAGCGATAAGCAGCCGATTCACGACGAAATCATCTATGTTCAGTCGGAGCGGGATAACGTTCAAGTAGAGGCGGCGCTGCAGTGGTGCGTTGACGCCTTCTCAGACAATCTGCTGGGCTTTGCCAACAACATTCGCACCGTAGATGGCGGCACCCACCTGGAAGGGTTGAAAGCGGTTCTGACCCGCACCATGAATAACTTCGCCCGCAAGCGCAATAAGCGTAAGGATAACGAAGCGAATCTAGGGGGTGAGAACATTCGAGAAGGTTTGACCGCCGTGATCTCGGTCAAGGTACCCGATCCTGAGTTTGAAGGACAAACCAAGACCAAGCTGGGCAACACCGAAGTTCGCGGGATCGTAGATTCCCTGATTGGAGAATCTCTGAGCGAATATTTGGATTTTCATCCCAACGTGGCTGACTCCATTTTGGAAAAAGCGATTCAGGCGTTTAATGCGGCTGAGGCGGCACGGCGAGCGCGGGAACTGGTCAGGCGCAAGTCGGTCTTAGAGTCATCGACTCTGCCCGGTAAGCTAGCCGACTGCAGCACCCGCGATCCGCGTGAGTCTGAGATTTTCATCGTAGAGGGAGATTCGGCGGGCGGCAGCGCCAAACAGGGACGCGATCGCCGCTTTCAGGCCATCTTGCCGCTGCGAGGCAAAATTCTCAACATTGAGAAGACAGACGACGCCAAGATTTACAAGAATACTGAAATTCAGTCTCTAATCACGGCCTTAGGACTCGGCATTAAAGGGGAAGACTTTGATGCCTCCCAGCTACGCTACCACCGCATTTGTCTGATGACTGACGCCGATGTGGACGGCGCTCACATTCGGACGCTGCTGCTGACCTTCTTCTATCGCTACCAGCGTGAGCTAGTGGATCAGGGCTATGTCTATATTGCCTGCCCGCCCCTTTACAAGGTTGAGCGGGGTCGCAATCACTGGTACTGCTACAGCGATCGCGAGCTGACCCAGCTTATTGAGCGAGAGTTTCCCGCTAACGCCAACTACAGTGTTCAGCGATTTAAGGGACTGGGTGAAATGATGCCCACTCAGCTCTGGGACACCACCATGAATCCTGAAACCCGCACGCTCAAAAAGGTGGAAATTGAAGACGCGGCTGAGGCCGACCGGATTTTCACGGTACTGATGGGCGATCGGGTCGCTCCCCGACGGGAGTTTATTGAAACCTATGGGCCTCGGCTCAATCTGACAGATTTGGATATTTAGCGACCTTGGTTCTGGGGCAGTTACGAGTAACCCAAGTGCTATTGCTTAAGGCGGATGGCATAGAAACGTTATTCTCGTTACCATTTAGATAACTTAATGAATAGCTGAGTTGCCGCATTTAAGCCAATCCGTTTGAGGCCAAGTAGCCTATAGAACCAGCGTTTGACCAGCGGTTACCACCTGTTTTTGTCGTCATCTTCAATTCTTTATGTCAGACTCTATACCCTCTGAAACCGAAGTGCTAGAAGCGGTGCTCAAGCCGCTGCTAGAGGACTTTGTCTACTGGTTTGAGCGATCGCTAACGCTGTTGAAAAGCGAGCGGATAGACTTTCTTACGGAAGCTGAGCAAAAAGATCTGCTAACGCGCATTTCTCAGGCTCACCAGCAGGCAAAAGCCACTCAAACGCTCTTCCAGGCAACAGATGGACAAGCGGGCGTAGATACAGCCGTGATTAAAAAGTGGCACCGGCTCGTAGCTGAGGGCTGGCAGGTTTCAATCCGCCACCGCCTAGAGCATCCTGAGGAAACCTAAAGTTTGCCGAAGGGAAGTCAATATACAATAGAAGGAAACACCTTCAGACGGACATAGGTCTTCCGAATGTAAGTCCTATGTCCGTCTGAAGGTGTTTCCTTC
>JAAHIC010000527.1 GCA_010671965.1 Leptolyngbya sp. SIO4C5 | reverse complement strand
ATCTTATGGATCTGCGACATTTCCTGTCTGACTGGGCCTTTGCCTGCTGTTTTCACCTAGCGCGGCAGCAGCAGTGGAGCTTTACCACGGCGCAAACGCTAGCTGGACTGCGACATCACACCGGATTCATCCGGGAAGCGGCTTTATCTTATTTGGCAATGGCATCGCCTGCAGCCCTAGTGGACGTGTTGCCGCAAATGCAGAGCGATCGCAATCCCCTGGTAGCCGCTCAGGTGAAACAGCTCATGTCTCGGACTCAATCGCTTGACTTTAACAAGCGATCGGTTTATGAATGAGCCGAGACTGAGATCATCTTGGCTACGCCATTCGTTGACCGCCTAGCTGCAGGCGGGAAAGCTAAAGTTAACAGATGGCCCGCTCAGCAATCTGTGTCAGTCAGTCCTGAAAATTGTCCGGGCCTTGCGTCCATTTTCTCTCCATGTTAACCAGCGTCGATCGTCTCCTATTCGTACGTGGCGTCCCCATCTTCAAAGAGCTGCGGGATGACTTTTTGGTTCGGTTAGCCTCCATCATGGATGAGCTGTCTTTTCCAACTAACTACACCATTTTTACGGAAGGCCAGGAGGGGCGATCGCTCTACATTGTGGTTTCCGGTCGCGTCAGCGTTCATCTCAAACAGCAGGAGCTGGCTCAGCTCGATCAGGGCACCTGTTTCGGCGAAATGTCTCTGTTTGATGCTGAACCGCGCTCAGCCTCAGTGACGACGCTAGAACCCTGCGAGTGCCTGATACTGACTCAGCAGCAGCTTTACGAAGCCGTTGACGAAACCCCTGGTATTGCTGTCAATATCATTCGGATGCTGTCCCGGCGCATCCGGGAACTTAACAAAGAACTTAACGATAAGAAACAAGATCTCAGCCGCTATCAAGCGGCCAGTGACTATACGCCGCCTTTGCTGGAGCAAACCGATCTGCAGCTCTCACATCCAGGCTCTAAAAACGGCCTTTCTGTAGCCACTGCAGAAGAGGTTTATCAGCCGGGTGTGAGCTACTTCAACGGCAACTTGCCCTATTAGCCCGCTAGCGGGTGAGAGCAAACTGCTGGCAGGTCTGTAAGAAACGGTAGGGCAGGTGGGAATTACTGCCCCAGTGCAGGTGCAGATACGAGGCGTGAATTTGCCGCTGCTGCCAGCCTTCAGCGATGGGAGCCGCTAGGCCATGCCCCTGCATTTGATAAATAGGCGATGGAGCCGCAGGCTCTATGACCGAGCGGTGAAACTCGTGGCCCCAAAGTTTCGTACCTGCCGCCACTAAGGGGGTATCTCGACAGACCGTAGCGCGACGATAGCCTAGGGTTAGTTGCGGCGACATCTTGGCGGTTATAGGTAAGCTGCCCACTAGCGGCCAGCATTGCTGCTCAAAGTCCTGTAGCTGCTGGGCCAAATACATCAGCCCGCCACATTCAGCGTAGGTAGGGAGACCCTGAGCTAAGGCGGCTTTGACGCTGGCTAAAGCTGAACGGTTTGTGGCCAGCTCAGCCGCAAACATTTCTGGAAAACCGCCGCCTAAGTACAGTCCCTGAATGTCTGGGGGCAGGGTGGCATCTGCCAGCGGACTCCAGACAACTAGCTCAGCCCCCAGCGCCTCAAGTAGCTGCAAATTTTCGGCATAGTAAAAGCTGAAGGCGCGATCGCGGGCCACAGCAATTCGCACGGGAACAGGCTGAAATTCTTGTGAAAGTAGGGGCGCTACGGTCGAAGTTGCGGGCGATCGCAGTAAGGGCCGTAGACGCGACCAGTCAAAGCAGGTTTTGCCCAGCATCGCTAGCTGCTCAAGGGTTTGGCGAAAACCTGGCAGCTCGGCTGTCGGCACTAAACCCAGGTGACGGCTAGGCAGCTCAATGCCCTGATGCCGCCGGAGTACGCCCAGAATAGGCAGATTCAAAGGGGCGATCGCGGCTTTGAGTAAATCTAGGTGGCGATCGCGGCCGACTCGGTTCAACACCACTCCGGCAAACTGCAGCCGTGAATCGAAGGTGCGGTAGCCGTGAATGATTGCGGCGACGGAATGGGACAGACGACTGGCATCAATCACCAACAAGACAGGAAGCTGCAGCGTCCGGGCCACGTCAGCGGTACTGCCCCAGTCCTGATAGCCGCCCGCTCCATCAAATAGGCCCATGACACCCTCAATCAGGGCGTAGGGAACCGATTGACTATAGCGCTGATAGCACTGCTGGATATAAGCTGCTGAGGTTAAAACCGGATCTAGGTTATAGCAGGGGCGTCCGGTAACTGCCTGATGAAACATGGGGTCAATATAGTCTGGCCCCACCTTAAAAGGCTGCACCTCAGCCGCCAACGCCGCCAGCAGCGCCAGCGTTACCGTTGTCTTGCCGACACCACTCCGCTCTCCAGCCACAATTAGCCCCATAGCTGGCCTATGCGGCTGGATTTCATGGCTTTTCCAACCCTGCTACAGAGACTATAAGGCTGTCTTAGAGCCAGAAATATCGACTGCGATGGGAGCTGTTTCTGTATGGGCAGCGGTGGTTGACTGCAAAATGGGTGTCCGGGCAATCGAGTTGTTAGCCAGGGTAAACAGCGGATTAGACAAAATACCGGCCAAGGAGGTGGCGACCACCGCCAGAATTAGGCTGATTTGTAGAGGCCGCATTCCCGGCAGCGTCCAGCGTACTTCCGGATAGTTCTTGACGGCATCGGACATCTCATGAGGCTCTTTGACCACCATCATTTTGATGACGCGGATGTAGTAGTAAATCGAAATAACGCTGGTAATCAGGCCAATGAGGACTAAACCGTAGGCTCCTGCCTGCCAGCCCGCCCAGAAAATATAGAGCTTGCCGAAGAAGCCCGCCATTGGCGGAATGCCGCCCAGAGAAAGCAAACAGACGCTCAGGCCAAAGGTCAGCAGCGGATCTTTCTGGTAGAGGCCGCTGTATTCGCTGATCTGGTCGGTACCAGTGCGCAGCGAGAAAAGAATCACGCAGGTGAAACCGCCCAGGTTCATGAACAGATAAATTAGCAGGTAGAACACCATGCTGGCATAGCCCGCCTGGGTGCCGATGATCAGGCCAATCATCACGAAGCCTGCTTGGGCAATGGACGAGTAGGCCAGCATTCGCTTCATGCTGGTTTGGGCCAAAGCCACGACATTGCCCAAAACCATGCTGAGGATAGCCAGGGCGGTAAAGACAAAATGCCACTGCTCAGAAACTAGCGGGAAGGCCGTCACCAGCAGTCTAATTGCCAAAGCAAAGCCAGCCGCCTTAGAGCCAACTGACAGAAAGGCTACTACCGGCGTGGGTGAACCTTCGTAAACGTCAGGTGTCCACTGGTGGAAAGGCACGGCTGCAATCTTGAAGGCAATACCGGCAATGACAAACACTAGGGCCACGACGAGGCCAATCGGAGCGTCAGACCCATCTGCCAGAATATTAGTGGCGATCGCCGTCAAGCGAGTTTGACCGCCGGAAAGGCCAAACAGCAAGGAAACGCCGTAGAGGAAAATAGCCGAGCTGGCCGCGCCAATCAGCAAGTACTTGAGGGCGGCCTCATTTGAGCGCGGATCGCGCTTCATGTACCCCGTCAGCAGATAAGAAGAGATACTCAGGGTTTCTAGAGAAACGAAAATCATTACCAGCTCGTCGGCCCCTGAAAGGAACATACCGCCTAGGGTAGCCGTGAGCAAAATAACCAAAAATTCTGCTAGAGAAGTGCCTGACTGCTCCACATACCGAATTGACATCGGTACGGTAATCATGGCCGATAGCACAATGATGCCGCGAAAAATAACGCTCAGGGCGTCGCCATTAAACCCGCCTAAAAATGCAATCGGATTGGCAACGTCCCACTGAAAGACCAGCGCTGCTACAGCCGCTACCAGTCCTGCGATCGCGATATACGGCGTCCATCGAGACGAGGAGCGTCCAACAATCAAGTCGCCCAATAAGACTACCAGCAGGGTGACGATGACGATCCCCTCCGGCAGAATCGTACCGGCATTGAGCTGCGCGGCAAGATTGGTCACATCCATTAGCCTAAATACCTCGAACAGTCAGCTTAGA
>JAAHIC010000526.1 GCA_010671965.1 Leptolyngbya sp. SIO4C5 | reverse complement strand
ACAATAGATGTTTGTTTAACATCTATTGTAAGTTTAGGTAGCCTATAGAAAAGTCTTCAAAGGGGATTATCTTTCAACTAAAAGATTCTGATTTTCAAGCACCCAATAGGGGATGGCAAATCAACTTTTTTAAGCTAGCACTAAAAATTGCAAAAACTAGTTAGGCTGATCAAGATCTTTACTTTAGCTGTCTACGCCTGTTGATAGATGACTAACGACGTTTCTATTGAGAAGCTAAAAGACTGAAACTCAAATTCATCTTTTCTACTCAGGCTAAGTCACTCTCTCCTCATTCTTATACACTCTTTATCTAAAGTTTCGGAGATTCGCTGGTTATGGATGAGATTCAAGTTGCTCTCATTGAGGATCATGATCTGACACGTGTTGGATTGCGGACCGCTCTACAGCAGCACGGCATGAAGTTTATTGGGGAAGCTGCTAATGGCCTGCAGGGCCTGCAACTGCTCGAAAGATCCCATCCTCATGTGGCAATTGTCGACATCGGCTTGCCTGATATTGATGGCATTGAGCTGACTCGCAAGTTTCGGCAGCATATGAGTGCTGAGTCTCCTGAAACGAGGACTAAGATTTTAATTCTCACTATGCATGACAGTGAAGAAGTTGTGCTAGCCGCCTTTGCCGCAGGAGCTGATTCTTACTGCACCAAGGAAGTCAATACGGCTGATTTAATTGTTGCCGTTGAGGAAACGGCCAGCGGCAACTGCTGGATCGATCCGGCGATCGCCAGCATTGTGCTACGCAAGTTTCGCCAGCAGCCTGCCGAGAGTGAAGAGGAAGCTATGGTGCAAATTGCCGCAATTGAGCCGGAATATCGCCAAATTTTAGATACCTGTCCGCTAACGGAGCGAGAACTCGAAATTCTAGATCTGATTGTGGCTGGCAACAGCAATGCCGAAATTGCGGAAAAGCTCTACGTTACGGTGGGAACCGTTAAAACCCATGTGCGGAACATTTTGAATAAGCTGTGCGTGAGCGATCGCACCCAGGCGGCTGTGCGGGCGCTGCGATCGGGTTTAGTCAGTTAGTCAAGCTAGCGGATTTTGACTGTAACTCTGCGTAATTGGGCTGCTATACTAGTAAGCCGTTAGCTGCCGATGTGGCTCAGTGGTAGAGCACTCGATTCGTAATCGAGCGGTCGCGGGTTCAAATCCCGCCATCGGCTTTCAAAGCAAAAGCCCTGAAATCGATTGATTTCAGGGCTTTTTACGTACTGACAGTAGAGATAAATAGGCTACCTAGTTAGTACAAGCTTTCTAAAGATTGGGCATTATGAGACCATGTGAGGCAATTTTTTGGGGTAAATTTGGGGTAAAGAAATGCCCTATTACTCCAAAATCATCATGACCTCTACGAATTCCTCCCTTCGGGGAAAACAACGAAAAAGTAAAGGCACTGTGCAGACAAAGGTGTCCAATGGCCGGCTACAGCTTGTTTTTAGCTGGCAGGGGCAACGGTACTATCTGAGCATTGGTCTTCCTGACACCCCGCTCAACCGCAAAGGGGCTGAGCGGATTGCACGGCAAATTGAACTTGACTTTGTCTCTGGGAACTTCGACTCGTCATTAGACAAGTACCGCCCTCAATCTGTTCTTCGGGTTCAGGAGCCGGATATTACCCCAAAACCTACCCCAAAGCTCAAGGCAGTTTTTGAGCAGTACATGGCGTACAAGTCACCTCATGTCTCCCCAAAGACGATAAATGGTACCTATGAACCTGTGTTGGCTCATATGGCTCGCTGTAGAACAGATGGTCTTCAGGATCCGTTGAAGTTCCGGATGGAGTTACTTCAGGCTACGACCGAGTCACAAGCCCGACGGACGCTCATGCAGCTCTCTGCTGCATGTAAGTGGGCATTGAAGCATTCCATAGTCGATGCGAACCCTTTTGAAGGGATGTATAAAGATCTCACACCATCGAAGCCGCCACCGCCAGTAGCTTTTTCTGTTGAGGAGCGCGATCTCATCATTGAGGCGTTTGAGACTGATACTCGCCCCGGCATGAACTATCGCTACTATACGCCCTTTATAAAGTTTCTTTTCTGGACGGGGTGCCGTCCTTGTGAAGCGATCGGATTGCGGTGGGAACGTGTTTCCCCTGACTGTAGTCGCGTTCATTTCTGCGAGAGCATTGTTGAGGTGTCGGGTCGGCTAGAGCGGCGTTTTGAGGATAAAACATCTGTTAAGCGCTGGTTTAGCTGCCCTGCACGTCTTCAAGAACTCCTCCGAAGCATTAAACCAGCGCAGGTTGAGCCTAATGACCTCGTTTTTCCGTCCCCAAAAGGTAAAGCCATGATCGAGAGCAACTTTTCTGATCGTGCCTGGACAAAGATTCTCACGAAAGTGGGTCTCGCTACCAAAGACAGTATCAAAATGACTCCCTACAACTGCCGAGATACCTTTATTACGCTACAGGCGATGCAGGGCAATTCTTCAACCACGATCGCCCGGTGGGTGGGTAACTCAAGCAAGGTTGTTGAAGAACGGTATCTTGACAGGATGAAGCTTGATCACTTGAGGCCAGCTGATATCTAGGCTTCTGAAAAATTGTTGTAGTGAGAGAGCGATCAATGGAGTTCTAATACATTTTAGGAGAGAAAACTGGGTTTCACGCCTTAAGCAATTGCTCCAATTCGGCGAGGACAGCCTCTAAGCGTGCTCGACGTTGAGAACACGTCCATAGTTTGGCCTTTTTTACTCCAGTAAATGCCTTGGACACCCTTTCTTGCAGGGTATCTACCGAGGGCTCCGTATCTGCCCTCACTTTTTTAATCCATGCTCGGATAGCTTCAACCGATAACTGATTCTTAATGGTGTCGTCAAGTAGAGCCTGCCGCAGATCTTCGTCCTTAACCCGCCGAATCTCATTGGCATGGCGCACATCAATCTGGCCAGCTCTCACCGCTGCCAAGATAGGCTCTGGAGCCTTGAGCAAAGGCAACTCAAATCGCATGAAGTGGCTAAAACGGATTCCCAGGATTGTGAATACTCGATTAACGATTACCCGCATCTCGTTACCCGACTCAGCTCGGGTAACTTTGCCCTTGTTCTCATTTTCAATGCGATACAGGGCCGACTTAGCCTCCTGAAGCGAACACCCAAGCTTAAATGCCAGTTCCTGCAGCAGTGCATCTACCTTATCTACGGCATTGAGATCCTGACGCTGTACATTTTCTAGCAGCGCTAATTCCCAAGCTTGTTCGTCATTTAAGACCCGAATCACTACCGGTACCTGAGTGAGCTCTGCTAGCTTTGCGGCTCGATAACGCCGCTCCCCTGCGACTAGACCATATCTGTCATTAGCTAGTGGACGAACAATCAGCGGCTCTAGGATGCCGTGCTCTCGAATCGAGGCGGCCAGCTTCTTCAGTTCCGCCTCATCAAAATAGCGCCGAGGCTGTTTCTGCGGCAGGTCAATGGCTGACCACGCAATCAGCTTGGCCAGTTTCTCTACGCCAGCAGTCGCTGCCTGACTTTTAGGTTCAGCGGCAGGCAGCGACTGAGGCGACTGAGACCGCAGTCCCTTGAGTCCTTCAAACGCGCTTCGCTTTCGCCCTGCTGCTACCACCCCATCTCCTGCTTGATTTCTGCTCCCAGCGCCTGATAGCTCGACCACGCCTTCTGTGCCATAGCCCCGGGAACGTCTTTTACCAATGCCCCGTGATCTGGCGCTTCTTCAAACACCACGAGCTGCTGGATTTCGGTGGCAAAGACCGGAATGCCTTCTTTGGCCAAAAACTCTCGTGCGGTCATGCGCCGAGTATGCTTATCGGTTCGCTTCGGTGGTCGCACCATGGTCAAGAGCACCCGGTAGGCAGCCTGCAGTTTTTCTAAGGCTTGTACAGTTTGCAGCAGAGCGTGGAGATCGAGAAAAGTGGGTCTTGAGGGCAGAATCAAGAGATCGCAGTTGTCGGCTAAGACTCGAATATCCTCGGGGTCTGGATGAGCCTTGGTGTCTACCACCACAAAGTCATACCAGCGCTGCTGCAGTGCAAAGCCACCTGCAGCAGCACTGGTATGACTTTGTGGTGGTAGA
>JAAHIC010000525.1 GCA_010671965.1 Leptolyngbya sp. SIO4C5 | reverse complement strand
CAGAAATTGCTAAAGCTCTCTTGTGGGTTTTCTGTAGCCGGTGAAAGAATGAGCATGACGTTGAGCCGCATATTTAGACCCTTCTCAACTTATTGTCAATTTTTCATTCCGCCAGCTATCAGGATAGGTTTCAATGAGCAGCCCCCGCATTGCCTGGTTACTGACCTCTGCTTTCTACTACTGGCATCCGATGCTCAGTCAGCTAGCGCAGCGCGTTCCGGACATGAAGGCATTTGCAGCCAACTGGCGCGGCTATGCTCCCGGCTTGGAAGATAGCTTTGCGGTCGATGTTGTCGGCAAGCGCAAAATTATCCCGCTGCTTAAGTCTAAAACGAGCTACGGTTCCAACTTTACGTTTTTACCACTCAATATCGTCAACCGTCTGCTGCAGTTCAAGCCTGAGGTGATTTTTTCTAATTCCTTTGGCATGTGGACCCTGCTGGCCCTGCTGGCCAAGCCGATTGGCGGCTGGAAGGTGGTGATTGCTTATGAGGGTAGCTCTCCCGGCGTTGACTATCGCAATTCGCCTATGCGACTGCAGTTGCGACAGCAGATGGTGAAATGGGCGGATGCCTGCATTACTAATAGTCAGGCAGGCCGAGACTACTTAGTTAAGCTGCTGCGCGCTCCGGAAGATGGCGTATTTGTGCAGCCCTATGAGGTTCCGGCAGCCGATGCCCTGGCAGAGTCTAAAACGGTAGCGATCGCGGCTCCGGCCAAACGCCCCTGTTTCATCTTTGTCGGCAGTGTCAAGCCGCGCAAAGGGGTACAGCTCATGCTGCAGGCCTGCGTCAAGCTAGCAGAGCAGGGGTACCACGACTACAGCGTTTGGATTGTGGGAGATGGGGAACAGTGCGAGGAACTCCAGACTTTTTGCACAGAACAAAATCTGAATGAGCAGGTACAGTGGCTGGGCCGCGTAGATTATGACCAGCTCGGCAGCTACTTTAGTCAGGCAGACGTGTTTGTTCTACCGACTCTGGAAGACACCTGGGGCATGGTGGTGCTAGAAGCAATGGTGCTGGGTAAGCCCATTCTCTGTTCGACGCTGGCAGGAGCCTCTGAGCTCATTCAGGACGGTGGGAATGGGTATCGATTTGATCCGCGTGATGCCGAGGTCTTTGCCGATCGGATGCGACAGTTCATTGATAATCCAGCCTTAGTCTCTGAAATGGGCCAGCGGTCCCTCACGGTCATGTCGCAGTACACGCCCGCAGCGGCGGCGGACTTTTTGGTGGATGTGGCAGCATTCACGACAGCGCAGTAGGAGAAGAAATCTGTGACGGCCTTAAAGATTTTAATTTCGGCTTATGCCTGCCGACCCCACGAAGGTTCTGAACCGGGAATTGGCTGGCATTTGGTGCAGGAACTGGCGAAGACGAACCAGGTTTGGGTGCTGACGCGGGCGAACAACCAGCCAGCGATCGCGGCTGAGCTTGCTAAACATCCCAACAACAACCTGCAAGTGCTCTACTGTGATCTGCCGCAGTGGCTGCAAAAGCTGAATCGCGGTCAGAAGCTAGTGCACTTGCACTACTATCTTTGGCAAATCATTGCCTATCGCTTAGCCCGCCATCTGCATCCAGAAATTGGCTTTGACTTGGCCCACCATGTCACCTATGTTCGCTACTGGAGTCCCAGCTTTTTGAGCCTGCTGCCGGTTCCCTTTGTCTGGGGGCCTGTGGGCGGCGGTGAGGCAACCCCGCGCGGTTTTTGGTCAGAGCTGAGCCAGCGTGGCTTAATTTATGAACTGCTGCGGGAAGGCATTCACCGGATCAGCGAACTGGACCCTTTTCTGAGAATAACGGCGCGGCGCAGCGCGATCGCCTACGCTACCACCGAAGACACTGCTAGATGCCTGCGGCGTCTGGGAGCCGAGCGGGTTGAGGTGCTGTCGCAGCTAGGACTCTCAGCATCGGACTTATCGCCCTTGGCTGAACTGCCTCCGCCTGCCCAACCTCGCTTGATCAGTATCGGCCGCCTGCTGCATTGGAAGGGGTTTCACCTCGGCCTGCAAGCCTTTGCTCAGGCAGACCTATCCCCTGAAGTTACTTACTGGATCGTGGGCGATGGCCCAGAGCGCGATCGCCTCAGACAGCTAGCCCAAGACTTAGGCATTGGTGAGCGGGTCAAGTTTTGGGGCAAGCTATCTCGCGCAGAGACGTTGCAAAAGCTAGCTGACTGCTCAGTCCTGGTTCATCCCAGCCTGCACGATTCAGGGGCGCTGGTCTGCGCGGAGGCAATGGCGGCGGGGCGTCCAGTGATTTGCCTAGACCAGGGTGGCCCGGCCTTACAGGTCACGGCTGAGACAGGCTTTAAGGTACCCGCCGAGAATCCGGCCCAAGCTGTGCAAGACATGGCGGCTGCCATGACCTGCTTAGCCCAGGAAGCTGATACCTGGCAGCGCCTGAGTCAGGCCAGCCGCCAGCGCGTGCAGCACGTCTTTAGCTGGACTAGCAAAGGGCAGCAGTTTGATCGCCTTTATCGGCAGCTACTTAACCTGCCAGCTCCTTCAGCTGGGACTCCTGCCGGTTTATCTCAGTCGGCTGCGGCAGCGACGACTCCCGCTCAGCCCCTGTCTGCGGAACTCAGTGCAAAATTAAATCGTGACGAGGTATCTGCGTGAGAAACGTTTTGATGTTTAGCAGCCTGCTGCTGCCCCCTTCTCAGACTTTTGTGCGGGCTCAGGCAGAAAGTTTAGAAGCCTTCACCGCTTACTATGCCGGCTCGCGGCGAGTAGAAGGCCTAGCTTTGCCAGAAGAGAGAACTTTTGTGATCAACGCTGGCAGCCAGTCCGGCAAAATGCGCGAGCTGATGTTCAAGCTGACGGGCAAAGACGCGGCCTTTTATCAGCAGGTGCGTCAGGTCAATCCGGCGCTGGTTCATGCCCAGTTTGGCCTCAGTGGCGTACTCCTAATGCCGCTAATGCGATCGCTGGGAGTCCCTTTAATCGTTCATTACCGGGGGGCCGATGCCACGGTTGACGCCAAGCAAGCCCGCTTTGATTCTCTCAACCACTGGCTCTACTATCAGCGCCGCGATCGCCTCAAGCAGAGCGCTCAGAAATTCCTCACCGTTTCCAAGTTCATCCGAGACAAGCTGCTGGAGCAGGGCTTTCCGGCAGATAGAGTCCAGGCCCACTACCACGGCGTCGATATTTCCCAGTTCAACCCTGATCCGTCCTTGCCACGGGAGTCAGCGGTGCTGTTTGTGGGGCGGCTGGCCCCGAAAAAGGGCTGTGACGATTTGATTCGGGCCATGAGCAAGGTGCAGGCCGTGTATCCAGAAGCAGAACTGGTGCTCATTGGGGACGGGCCGCTACGCACATCTCTAGAAGCACTCGCTCGCCAGCACCTCAAGCGCTATCGCTTTCTGGGCGTGCAGCCACAGCCGGTGGTGCGAGACTGGATGAACCGGGCACGAGTTTTGGCGGCCCCCAGCGTCACGACGCCAGCAGGCGATTCGGAAGGCTTACCCAACGTGGTGCTAGAAGCGCAGGCGATGCAGTTGCCGGTGGCCAGTACCTATCATGCGGGCATTCCAGAGGCGGTGATCCACGGCGAGACAGGTTTTTTAGTCAAAGAGCATGACTGGGAAGGCTTATCCAGCTACCTGGTGAAGCTGCTGCAAGAAGACGATCTGTGGCAGCACTTTAGCCAGCAGGGGCGATCGCATATGGAAAATAATTTCAATCGCTATCGTCAGACCCGCGCCCTAGAGCGCATCTACGAGGCGGTCTTGGAGCAAAAACCGGCTTTGGTATAAACGCTGTCCAGCCGAATCAGATCGGCTAATTGGACAATTCTCTGGGAGACTATAAAATCTAGTTTCTTAGAGCCGCATCATGATTGACCTATCTGGCAAAGTTGTTCTCGTAACCGGGGCTTCGCGGGGCATTGGCGCTGCGATCGCCCGCACCCTGGGTGCTGCAGGCGCAAGCGTGATTGTTCATTACGGGCACGATCAGCCAGGGGCTGAACGGACAGCTGATGCCATTAGCTCATCTCACCTGGTTCAGGCCGACCTGGCTGAGACAGGAGCGGCAGTGGCTCTTA
>JAAHIC010000524.1 GCA_010671965.1 Leptolyngbya sp. SIO4C5 | reverse complement strand
GCGGGTTTTGAGAAATGCGCGCAACCTGCTGCGAATTATTAACGATGCTTTAGAAATTTCTCGCTATAAGGCGGGCAAAATTAAGCTCAAAATTTTACCCGTCAACCTCCCCCAGCTCATCAATGGCGTTATTGATGTATTAGAGCCTTTAGCTAATGATAAGAACCTGGATTTAGTTAAAAACTACGCCTTAGACAAGACAGAAATTGTTACAGACTCACTCAGACTGCAGCAGGTCGTTACCAACTTGCTGAGCAACGGTATTCGCTATACAGAGGTCGGTAAAGTTGAGATTGTTTGCTCCACGCGGACCGACGGATTTGAAATTGCGATCGCCGATACAGGAATTGGCATTCACCCAGAAGATCAAAGTCGTATTTTTGAACCTTTTTATCAGTCTAGCTACAGCGCCCGCCTGCCCGACAGTACAGGCTTGGGGCTGACAATTGTGGCCAATATCGTAGAGCTGCTGCAGGGCAAAGTTAGCTTCACCTCTGCAGTTGGCGTAGGCACTACCTTTGTGGTTTGGCTACCAGCGGCGATTGCGGCTGAGCCAGACGAGACTCAGACTGAGTAGTTTGAGGCCAAGGGCGAATCAACTAGGGAGGAGCTTGCGAGATTTTGCTACTTTGAAATAAAAATTAAAAGCGATCGCACCCAGTCGTGATCTGACTGACGGCAGCGATCGCCAAATTCCGCTTGAATAAAGACGCCGATAACTTTTTCTCCCTATGCAATTTCCCTCTCATTTCTTCAAACCTTTAATCTCAAACAGACAGCGCGCTCTGACAGTGGCAGTTCTAAGTCTTGGGCTGTGGCTTTTAGCGCTGGGAATTCCTGCTGCGCTAGCGGCTGAACCCGTCATTGACTCTGCCGCCGAAGCCTCTCCTGCTGCCGTTGATCTCAAAAACAGCCTGCAGAACGCCGACGCAACGATCAAAGAAAAGCTAGAGTCTGCCGTTCAGGCCATCAATGCCAATTTAGAGGAAGTCACCGAAACGGCTGAAAGCGAAACCGAGATTCTCACCACCCAGGAAGTTGAAGCGGCAGCCGACGACATTGAAGCGACTATCGAGTCAGCCACCAAAGCAGTGACTGAAACCTTAGAAACCGCCAGTCAGACCGCTGCAGAAAAAGCTGCCGCCCGCGACAATCAGCCCCCCGTAGCCAGTGCCGCCTCTGCCGATAAGCTAGCCGCAGACGCAATTGATACGGCTGTAGACTCCGCTAAGCAAACTTTAGAAACCACAACTCGTCAGGTTTCAGCGGATCTCGATCAGGCGGCTGAGCAGCTATCTACCCCCTCCGCCGAGGCCAGCCAGTCTGTGACAGAAACAGTTGAATCCACTAAAACAGCTGTACAAACAGCCACTGACAAAGCCATTGAGCAGCTAGAAACCGTTGCGGCTCCGTCCGAAACCGCTGTGTCTCCTGCCACTTCGCCCGCACCGCCGACAGCTACCCCTGCCGCGCCGACAGCAGAAATAGGTTGGTTACAAAAGTTGAGAAACTTCTTTCGATAGAGGCGATCGCCCTTTATTTCGGCTTTAATAAAAGGTAAGTCCTGTAACAGGAAAACCCGAAAAACTACGTTAGGATTTTGGTGATTTTCCTGTTACGGTAAAGCCGAATAGCTTGGCTAATTAGCCTAGCTTTGTCAGCATCTGACAGAGTGTAGCAGCCACTTTTTCAAAATTTACTAACAGTAAGAACTTAGAGTGCTATCGGCCATCACTTCAGCCATCCCTGTTTGTTCAGCACTTTATTAGGAGAAAGCTATGATGCGGTTTATCTCTTTTACCTGGCTCACACTGGGCCTAATCAGCCTAATCGCGGTTCCATCCGGGGCGGATGAACTACAGGGATCTGCTACCGATCTAGGGCCTCTGGAGTCTAGAACCGGGGAACTGGGTTCGGGCGGGCAGTCTTTAGAAGCAGTAGCCGATCAGATTAATCAGGCCGCCGGAGAGCCAAGCCGGGGCAGAAACTTTATTCCGGTTTCAGAAATTCTTTCTTCTCCGGCCCTGGGCGGCATTGTCGATGAAGATGCCAACGTCCCCGATGATCTAGCTGTTTACGACTCAATGGGCACGCCCTCCATCGGTTTTGGCACAGAGCTTTGATAGAGTTTTGAGGATTGCTGGATTGAGCTGGGTTTCAAGCTTTTAGGCCCAGATCGACAGCAATCCGGTGAGCGCAAGCAAAACCTGAAAACGCGACCGCATTGAGTCCCTGACCGGGAAAGGTGCTGTCGCCTACGCAGTAGAGTCCTGGAACAGCCGTGCGGTTGAACGGCATAGCCAAGAGTCCCGGCAATCGCTTGGCCGGGATAGGGCCATAGGTACCATTCACGCGCCCCAAAAAGCGGCGGTGGGTACGGGGAGTCCCAACTTCCTGGTAGGCGATCGCCGTCGTCACTCCCGGCAGAATGCGCTCTAGCCGCTGAATCAGTCGGGCAGCGATCGCCGCCTTTTTCGCCTGGTACTGATGGGGAGCCAAGCCCTGCCAGGACTTGATCCAGCTGGGCGTAAAGACATGGATAATCTGTCGTCCCGCAGGCGCTAGATCAGGATCTAGCCGCGTCGGGATGGAGACAAACACCGTTCCCGCTGCCGCTTCCATCTTTTGCCAGTCGTCCAGCAGGATGTGGTGACATTCGGTACCGGCGGGCAGGATCTCAGCCTTGACGCCCAGATGCAGGCTAACAAAGCTAGGAGATTGCTGATAGCGCTGCTGCCAGGTCTGCTCTGCCGCAGGGAGGGGCCAGTCGGGCAGCAGTTTTTCAAATGTGTCCCAGCGGGTAGCGTTAGAGACAATCCGCTGCGCCCGGTAGATTTTGCCAGAAGCTAGCTTGACGCCCACAGCCTGCCCTTGCTCAGTGATGATTTGGGTCACTCTGGTGCGATAGTGAATCTGCCCTCCGGCATTTTGCAATCCTTGCGCTAGCTTTTGCGCAATCTGCCCCACGCCGCCTTTAGGATAATTGACGCCGCCATAGTGGCGATCGCTAAATACCATACCGGCATTAATCAACGGCGTGCGATCGGCAGGCACCACTGACCAGCAGTAGCACTCCATATCAATAAATTTCAGCAATTCTGGATCTCGTAGATAGCGCCGCGCCACGCTGCCGACATTGACCGGCAGCCGCCTAGCCAACCCTAAACAGGCCAGCGGATTTTGCAGAAACACGCGGGCTACATAGCGGGGTTCTTCCAAGGACAGCAGCTCAATGGTGTTGAGACAGTGGAATACGCGCCAGCACTCATCATAAAACTGGCGAATACCGGAACGCTCAGCCGGAAAGCGATCGCCCAGTTCGGCTAAAAACTGCTCGTAGTCGCGGTGAACTTTGAGACTGAGGTTCTGGGGCAAATGGTAGTGAATCTGTACCGGGTCAGCAATAGTTTCTAGGCTCATGCCGACAGTTTTGAGCGCCCGCGTTAGCAGATTCGTCGTCCCCTGCTGCCCAAAGCCGAAAATCATCGACGCGCCCACATCAAAGCGATAGCCTTCCCGCTCAAAATATCCGGCGCTGCCGCCGGGAATCAGGTAGCGCTCTAGCACTAAAACCTTAGCGCCCTTGGCTGCAAGCTGCGTGGCCGTAACCAGTCCACCCAAGCCCGCCCCAACCACAATCACATCAAAATCATCGCTCAAGACACATGGCTCGCAAAAACTTCTCTCCCGAAAATACGATATAAGACCAGCGATCGCAGTATGATGGTTCAGATTTTCGCGATCTGACTTATGGCTCTCCAACTTCGGGTTTATGTGCCGCCGCACCCTTTAATCAAGCATTGGCTGGGGGTCTCTAGGGATGCCGCTACGCCCTCAGTGCTGTTTCGCAGCGCCATGACTGAGCTAGGCCGCTGGCTCACCTACGAGGCTATTCGAGAATGGCTGCCCGTGGTAGACGGCGCGGTTGAAACGCCCTTGGGTTCAAGTCCAGCCACTTTCATCAATCCGGAAGTACCCGTTGCCATTGTTCCAATTCTGAGGGCGGGGCTGGCTTTGCTAGAAGGCGCTCAAGCCCTACTGCCATTAGCCTCGGTTTAA
>JAAHIC010000523.1 GCA_010671965.1 Leptolyngbya sp. SIO4C5 | reverse complement strand
CCACCACAGACGGCCCGACCGCATCCGATTGAATTACGCTAGCGCCAATACTGGCCCAATCAAAATTGGGGAAAGCTGAGATAGGCCGCTCCCACGCTGGCGGTCTTTGGCTGGCGATCGCCTGCACAATGTCGGGGTTGGACTGCTTGGTCATGGAGAGATAGCCCAGGACGCCGCCCACCACCATCAAAATGCTCAAAAGAATGGCAAAAATAGTTTCCAGGAAAAAGAACTGGGCTAACCTAGGCGCTTTTGCTGGCTGAGGAGCCGAGGGGCGATCGCCGTTGCGAGACTGATCGGGGGACTGAGGGCGGCGGTCTTGCTGCACTGAACTCATGATGACGCTCCGCTCTCACTGACAACCTGGACTGCCGCGCCATCGACTAGACGGTTTTGCCCTTCAGTCACCACCAGCTCACCGGCTGTCACACCGCTGGCGATCGCCTGCTCTGTAATGCCGGTAATTCCCAGTTCCACCGGGCGCTGTTCCACGGTGCCCTGCTCCGGATTGACCACAAACACATAGGGCACCTGATCGCGGCGCACAACGGCATTGAGGGGAACTACCACCGCATTCGTTTCGGCGGCCACAGCTATCCAGGTCAAAACCTGCTCGCCGTGTCGCAGCGTCTCCGTGGTAGAGGGATACAGCCGCACCCGCGCTTCAATCGCTCGCCCACCCGGACTAATGGCGGGATTAACCGAAAAAACTTCGCCCTGAGCGCGGGCATTGGCGACTAGGGTTTCCCGGTAGGTATCACCCTGATCTGTGCTGCTGACGCTGGTTTCTGAGGCAACAAAGGCTGACTGTCCTGCCTCTACCTGTTCCCCCGTCGGCCCCGCCAAATCAACCAGCACTTCGTACTGGGCCGGGTCAATAATCACCATCGGAATTCGCTCTAAAATACCCTGATAGTCGCCGCCAAGCTGAGATGAAACGATTTGGGGAGTAAAGTATTCCCCCTCTGAGATATTGAGATAGGCAATGATGCCGTCAAAGGGGGCATAGATGCTGGCCCCTTCTAGGGCAACTTCTGCCTGGGACAGCCGGGCCTGGGCCGTAGTGATGGCGGACTGGCGGGCTTCGAGCTGCTGCTGAGCAGCCCTGACTTGGGCTTGGGCTGAGGCCACCTGCTGCCGGGCCGATTCAACTCTGGCCTGGGCTGAAGCCACCTGCGATCGCGCATCCTGTAGGGTATTTTGCCGCTGATCAAACTCCAGCTCAGAAACGGCTCCCTGATTCGCTAAGGTGCGGTAGCGATTGACGTTGGTGGCCGCTAAATCACGGGCCGACTGAGCGGTTTGCAACTGGGCCTGAGCTTCCTGCACCTGGCTGCGAGCCTGAGCCACCTGGGCTTGCGATCGCGCCACTTCCGCCGCCGCCGCCGCCTGCTGCTGTCGTGCTTCCGAGACAGCGGCTTCAGCCTGTCGCACATCCGCCACCAGGGCGCGGTCATCTATGCGGGCCAGCAGCTCTCCCACCCTAACGCGATCGCCCTCCCGCAGCCTGCGGCCTGCGGCATCAGCCAGGTAGGTGACATCCCCCTCCGTTTCAAAGGTGAGATGCTGGTACTCAACCGCCCGCACATTGCCCTCGCTAGACACCCAGGCGCGGATTGGCTCTCGCTGGGCGGCGATCGCTCGCACTGAGAGCGGTGTCGTTTCCGTTACCGCTGCGGGTTCGTCGCCGCGCAGACGCACAAACGTGACGCCTCCCGCCGCAATCACCAATCCCAGCACCGGAATCAGCCACCAGTATTGCTGCAGACCTGATTTGCGCTCGGATGCTGATTTTTCTGCAGCCTCCTCTGCCTCTGAGGCCACCTCAGCCGTCTCCTCAGCAGGAGACGGGGCGGTTTCTAAGCCATCGGCGGTGGCTCTAGCCTCCACAGGCGGGGCGCTGGCATCAGGCTGGAAGGGTCTAATTGGCGTGGGAACAGGTGAGCTGTTATCGGGAGGAGTCATGAGCTGCGATGAAATCAATGAGACAAACTTGAGAAAAGCGCTGTAAATAGAGGCGCTGAACCAGCCTGCCTTGATCCTGCTCCAAAGCCCGCGTTTAAACATCCTCAAAATGAAAGAAAAGCCAGCGCAGATGGGTTACAAATCCCGGTTCTGAGGCGGCAGGCCGATCTGCTGTGAAAAGCTAATCTTTTGCTAAGGTTGTTTGATTACTTTGGCAGCCAGTCGATAATGAACAGATAACAACGGCTAATTGCGATGTGGGACTCTACGGCAGCTATGAACTTAGAAATAGCTGGCTGTACGCTACAAAAAATAGTTCATCAGAGCGATCGCACTCAGGTTTATGCAGGCGTCAGGCAGTCCGACCAGCGCCCTGTCATGATTAAGGTGCTGAGGGCTGACTATCCCTCTCTCACCGAGATCGCTCAGCTCAGACATGAATTCAGTATTCTCAACAGTCTGGAATGTCCAGGCATTGTTCAAGCCCTGGCCTTAGAGAGCTATCAAAACGGTTTGGCCCTGGTGCTAGAAGATTATGGCGGCATTACGCTCAAGCAGTTTTTGCAGCCAGCGCCCCTGACCGTGAGTGAGTTTCTCAACATCGCCACCCAGCTAGCCGCCATTTTGGCTGAGCTCCACCACAGCCAAATTGTTCACAAAGACATTAATCCCTGCAACATCCTAATTCAGCCTCAAACCGGGCAGATCAAGCTGATTGACTTCAGTATTGCGTCGCGCCTGTCGCAGGAAAAGCCCACCGCAGGCAATCCCAGCCTGCTGGAAGGGACGCTGCCTTACCTATCACCAGAGCAAACCGGACGCATGAACCGGACAATCGACTACCGCAGCGATTTTTACGCACTGGGCGTCACCTGCTACGAAATGCTGACCGGGCAGCTACCTTTCCAGGCCAGTGACCCCCTGGAGTGGGTACACTGCCATATCGCCAAAACGCCGCCTTCGCCCCATCAGCTCAATCCCGCTGTGCCACCAGTCCTGGCCGATTTAGTGATGAAGCTCTTAGCCAAGACGGCGGAAGAACGCTACCAGAGTGCATTGGGCCTAAAGGCCGACTTAGTCACCTGCCAGAAAAGGCTGAGCCAGTCCGGGGCGATCGCTCCTTTTGCCATTGGTCAGCTAGACTGCTACAGCCAGTTTCTCATCCCCCAGACGCTCTATGGCCGGCAAGATGAAGTGGCAACCCTGTTTACGGCTTTTGAGCAGGTCAGTGCCGGGGCGACCGAACTGGTACTGGTGAGCGGATATTCCGGTATCGGCAAAACTTCCCTGGTGAACGAGGTTCACAAACCCATTTCCCGGCAGCGGGGATACTTCATCGCTGGCAAGTTTGATCAGTTTAAGCGCAATGTGCCCTATGCTTCCCTGACCCAGGCTTTTCAGGATTTGATGCGCCAGCTACTGACGGAGAGCAGTGACCAGATTGCCGCCTGGCAGAGTAAGCTCCTGCAGGCGTTAGGCACCAACGGTCAGATCATCATTGATGTGATTCCGGCGGTGGAGCAAATCATCGGGCCGCAGCCGGCAGTTCCCCCGCTGGGAGCTGCCGAATTGCAGAATCGGTTTAATCGCGTTTTTCAGCAGTTTATTCGGGTGTTCAGCCAGCCGGAACAGCCGCTAGTGATTTTTCTAGACGACCTACAGTGGGCCGATTTGCCCTCGCTGAAGCTGATTGAGCTGCTGGTGACGAATCCGGAAAACCCCTATTTGCTGCTGGTAGGAGCCTACCGCGACAATGAAGTCAGCCTCACCCATCCGCTGAAGCACACTCTGGAGCAGCTTCAAGGGACAGACGCCACCGTCCGCGAGATTGTGCTGCGACCTTTAGCACTCAATCATATCCAGCAGCTCGTGGCGGATACCCTCCATGCTAGCGCTGCGGCAGCCCACCCCCTGGCCCAGTTAGTCTTCAAGAAAACTCAGGGTAATCCGTTTTTCCTCACCCAGTTGCTGAAATCGATGCACCAAAGCCAGCAGCTCTGGTTTGACTTTGATCAGGGTCGCTGGCAGTGGGACATGGCTGCTTTGCAGAGCATTGAGATTACCGAAAATGTAGTTGAACTGATGGTGAGGAAAAACA
>JAAHIC010000522.1 GCA_010671965.1 Leptolyngbya sp. SIO4C5 | reverse complement strand
CTGATTGGCCTCAAAGTAGGCCAATCAGTCTTTTTATCTCGTGCAGGAAATGATCGAAGGAACGGTGCTGCGCCGAGAACTTGACCAGCGCAAAGTGCTCTCACAGGCTGAGGTCTATGCCATGCTCATGGACTTGCTGCCAGTTATTGCCTTCGTACACAGCGAAGGGGTGATTCACAGAGATATCAAACCGTCTAATATCATTCGCCGTCACCACGATAATCGCTTAGTTCTGATTGATTTCGGTGCTGTCAAACAAATTTCTAATCGGTTAACTAACACCAGTGCCCGCGTCACATCTACCATCGGTATTGGGACTCAGGGATACATGCCCAGCGAACAATCTGCCGGAATTCCTAACTTCGGCAGTGACATCTATGCCCTTGGCATTACGGCTATTGAAGCGCTAACCGGAACGCTGCCGCAAATCCTCCAGCGAGATCAGCTAGGAGAAATAGTCTGGACCCACAAAGTCGAAAATCTCAACTCCCAGCTGGCCAAGGTTCTGCAGCAGATGACGCGCTACGACTTTAGCCAGCGCTATCGCCTAGTTCAAGACATTCTCAAAGACTTAGCAGAAATTCAGCCAGAGCAGCTCCCCCAGGCAGAACCTGTCACGCCCCAACTGGCACCGCCGCCTCAAAGTCAGGTCGTGATCGAAGCCTATTCCTCTAGCCTCAATTCCGGCAGACTGGATGAGCCATCTACAGAAATGCTGCCCTCCGACTGGATTCACCAATATGGAGACAGCCAGACGGCTGATACCGATGAGACTGCCTGAAGCTTTTGACTCACACCGACCTGGCACTGACCTTGGCGTGTAAGTAGATAGGCGCAGTTAAACAGGAGTAGAGGTAGGTTGAAGTTGAGGAACGAAGCCAACACCCGCATGGGTTACGCTGTCGCTTTAGCGCCGCCATGCCTGGAGGGCTTCACCTATTCTACAAATAGTTGAATCCGCCTACTTCACAGAAAGACTAGGGCATCACGGTAGGCTGCTGAACGGCTGGGTTAGGAGACAGCGGCGTTGGGGGGACGGGCGTAGAGGTGGGGGGAGGCGCGACGATCGCAGGCTCAGGTGCTGGCGTCACCACAGGGGTAGGAGCGGGAACCGGAGTCGTCACGGGCGGCTGAGTCGGTACGCTAACGGGTGGAACTGGAACGCTGGTAGGAGGCTGTACCGGGCTAGGGGGCGGTAGCGGCCGCGTGACAGGCGCGGGGGTACCTACAGGAGTTGAAGGGGACGGCGTCGGCGAGGCTATGGGAGGTGAAGGGGACGGCGTTGGGGAGATGACAGGGGTTGAAGGAGGCGGCGTTGGCGAAGCAACAGGCGTTGAAGGGGGCGGCGTCGGCGTTGGCGAAACAGGCGTCGAAGGCGACGGCATCGGTGAAGCGACAGGGGTGGAGGGAGACGGCGTCGGTGTTGGCGTAGGAACGCTGGTGGGGGGCTGAACAGGCGTCGAGGGATTGGAATCAGGTCGGGGCGATACAACTACCGGATTGGCCGGCACGTTAGGATTAACCGGATTAGTCGGTGCGTTAGGGCTGATGGGCGTTGTCGGCGAGCTAGGAGAACTGACAATATTTCCCTCACGCCTAGGCTGCTTGCGGCCAATAAGACCCGAAGGAACATCAACTCGAACTTCGGGCTGGGCGGTTTGATCAGTGGCTAAACCTTCTGAAGCGATCGCCATGACACCCAGTTGAGCAGTGGCTCCGCCACCATAAGCACTGAATGGATCTGTAGGGATTGTGGCAAACTCACCTATGGCATCAATCCTATTAAAGGAGGCACTGTCGGCACTGGCGGTTAAATTGGCTGAAGTTTCGGCTGACTCAGCTATGCTGAGATCGATGAAATCAGGGTTTTCCACAACTGAAACATCTTCACTGAAGTTCTGCTCTGCTAAGGCTTCAGCCGTTTCTGATTGCACTGCAGCCAGCGGTGACTCCTCTGCGCCGGTAGGTGTTTGAGTCAGATTTAATCCAGCAATTAGGCTACTGGTTTGATAAAAAGTATCTAGATCAAACTGGTAGCGGCGAATAGGCTGATTGCCCTGAATTACCGCCATCTGGCCGGCGTTGAGCGGCACAAATTCAGACGCATCTCGGTTGGAAGCTACCATCGGCCCCAAAGGATTTTGAGTCAGAGCTCCAATAATAGTCGTATCGGTTTCAGGATCGTAGCGAACGAACAAAGCTGAACCCTGAATTCCGGTGACGGCATTTGGGGTTTGGATATTGGTGCGGCCTCGTCCGGGTGGAATCAGTAATAAAACGGTTCCGTTTGACAGGCGAAAGTTGCGAGTATTGGGAACAAAGCGAAAGGTAGCCCGCTCGCCAATCCGTGCTAAAGAGCCATCGTTGAACCGCAGTTCTGCCCGCGCGGCGATCGCAGTCCTTAAGGCATCGCCAACTCCTAAAATGTCAGTCACCCGCGCGGGGCGAGCCGAACGCCCCTGAGGCACAAGCTCCACTCGATTGCGAATCGCTTCAACCTGAGCTTGCGTTAGGGGGATCTGAGCCAATGCCCGCTTAGGGACTCCCCAAAAACTCAGACTCCAGGCTGCACTCATAAGCAGTAGCATCGGAATGCGAAACATTGGAATTAACCCCTGGACAAAACGGTACGTCGGTAGATGAATAAAGAGAGAAAGCTTGTAAAAAGATAGCCCAGCTAACAATATTTGTCTGTAGTTAAAGCATTCATCTATCTAGAGGCTTAGCAACCAATTTCTCCCCTTGTGTAGATGCCGAAGATGGGTCTCCGGCCTTAACTGGTACGAGGCAAAAGGTTCAGAACCCACTGCTTTCTCAACAATTCTTTACAAAAAGAATGGATCTCGTTAGCTAAATATAGCAATTTTTAGAAAGTTGACTCCGTATAGATACGTATCGATAAGCTTTTCACCCTAAACGGGCATATTAGAAAACTGCCTAGTGACTTCGCTCATTTCTTACGGGATGGAGATAGGCCAAACTGTTGTAGATCCCAGTCGTCACCTATTTCCTGATGGGAGTACTGAGTGCTCAAGACGTTATGTGCATTTACCATCTGTTATCTATTAACTCCGCGCTCTACAGTATCGATGCTTAGGCTGGCAGTCGGTACAGGAATTTTTTTGGCAGCGGGCAGTAGCTGGGCTTTGCCTACATCTGCGATCGCACTTAACCCAGGTTGCTCTGCAGAAACTTTCCCCCTAACGGATGAGCCGAATCGATTCACTGGGCCAGAGCCGGTTCGGGTCGTAGCCGATGTATTCCCCTGGTCCGACCAGGGATGGCATTCACTCAGTAATTCCCAAAAGACTGCTATCCACTCGGCTAAAGCGGCCTGTTTCCTTGAGAGCAGCGAAATAGAGCAGGCTGAGCCTGAGCGCGATCAGCCTGAGCTGCCTGACGCAGACGGGTTGCCCACTGCGATCGCAGAGAATGTATTAGAAATCAGCGTTGAAAGCAGCGCTCACTTTGAGATTTCCAGCCAGCTAGCTGATCCTGGCCCCCTAGAGCCGCCGCTACCAGGCTTAACATCCGAGCAGTTTTCTAAACCTGAAACTGAGGATCCTCCAATCGGAGATGAAGAATTGGGTATCCTGCGGCTGCGCGAAGATCCAGTGCCAACGCCCCCGGCTACCCCCTCAGCGCCTATCCTGTACCTGTTCGGACGAGTTGACTATCTCAGCAGCGACAACATTTTTCTCAATGAAGTTGATCCGGTCGGAGATGCCTTTATCCGGCCTGGTCTAACCCTGCTGGCAGTCCCCCCTATCGGCCCCCGAACTAACTTTGTTGCTTCCGCTGACGTGAAGTTGCTGCGCTATCGTCAGGTAGAACCCGCCAGCTACGACGAGCTACAGCTACAAGCTGGCTTTCGCCACGCCTTTTCGCCTCGTGCTTATGGCCAAATCAACTGGACAAATCAGCAGCTCTATCGGGCCGGTTTCGCCGACCAGTTTTTCAACAGCCATTCCCTAGATCTAGCGCTTTGGCGTTCCGATCAGCTATCCTCCAAGCTGTCACTCAATAGCTATTACCAGGCCCGTTTTAGCTTCAGCGACCCGGATGAATT
>JAAHIC010000521.1 GCA_010671965.1 Leptolyngbya sp. SIO4C5 | reverse complement strand
TAGGCTGACTGCCGTTGGCGCTACTCTGAATCTCAACGTTATTAAACGTGAGATTCAGAGTAGCGCCAACGGCAGTCAGCCTGCAGGCGGGGTCATTATCAACAGCCCCGGTCAGGTGACGTTTAACAACAGCCAGATTCTCAGCAATGCCAACCGTGAAGGCGCTGCCGGACGAATTGACATCACGGCCAATCGACTGGTGCTGGGCAACGGCGGTCGCCTGTTTGCAGCCACATCAGGGTCGGGCGATGGTGGCACCATTGCCGTCAACGCCACCGACGCAGTGCTGTTGGGAGAAGGCGTCCAAAATTTTGAGCCAGTCATCTCCGTTGAAGCCAGCGGGTCTGGCAGACCGGGCAATATTGTGATCAATACGCCCAATTTTGTCCTGTCTGAAACGGCCAGAATCACAGCAACCGCAACGGCAACTGCGACAAATCTTGATGGCGGCGGCAGCATCACCCTCAACGCCAACCAAATGGATCTGGCCGGAACTGTGGGCATCTTTGCCGAAACCCAGGGGCAGTCCCCCGGTGGCGTGTTGACGCTGCGGCCCTACCAGACTAACCCGGACTTAGGCATAACGCTGGTGCCGGGGGCAGTAGTGTCTGCCTCAACAACTGGCAGCGGCAACGGCGGTGGTCTCCAAATCCTGGCTCCAGGAGCGATCGCCATCAGCGGTCCCGGTCTTTTGGCGGTAGAGACCAGCGGCCCAGGGCGCGGGGGCAACATCACAGCCGAGTCTCAACGCCTGAGGCTGTCTGATGGCGTCACCCTGTCGGCCTCCACCACCGGCCCCGGTCCTGCAGGCGATATCACCTTTAGTCTGTCTGAGCATCTTGAAATTAACGGCAGCACGGTCGAGTCTAGTACGGGACCCGGCTCAACCGGTATTGGCGGCAATATTGTGGTGAATGCGGCGACGACAACGCTCCGCAATGGCGGACAAATTGCGGTCAATTCGGCTGGGCAAGGCGAGGGTGGCAGCGTCACATTGACGTCTGACCAGCTCTTTTTAGACCGTAGCCGCATCACTGCTAATACCCGCAGCAGCAACGGGGGAAATCTTACTTTCAATCTTGGGGAAGTCCTACTGCTGAGAAACGGCAGTCTGATTTCGACGGAAGCCGGTACGGCAGGAGCCGGGGGCGACGGCGGCGACATTACCCTGAACTTACCGGGTGGCTTTATCGTGGCTGTTCCTATTGAAAACAGCGATATCCGGGCTAACGCTTTTGAAGGCAACGGGGGTAATGTCAACGTCACAGCCCGCAATCTCCTGGGTATTGCTTTTCGGCCCAATGTCCTCGATACCCCTCTCAGCGACATCACCGCCAGTTCCCAGTTTGGCAACAATGGCACGGTCAACATCGACGAGCTGAATCCCGACGTGGCTCAGGACGATGCCATCCTACCCGCTGAGACCGCTCCTCCCACCCTAGCGCCAGGCTGTCGGGCTCAGGGGTCGCAAACAGGTAGCTTTGTCATGACTGGACGCGGCGGCCTTCCCACCAACCCCGCTGACCCGCTCAGTGCTGATACCGTCTGGCAAGATCTAGCCCCCATCCCAGGGCTGGACGAAGGCGATACCGTTTCACTCAGCCAGGACACTGTTGCGACCTCCGAGCAGTCCCCTGACGTCCCTATAGTGGAGGCCCGCAGCTGGACTCGCGCTGCGGATGGCACAGTCATCTTTTTAGCTGAGGCGACTGAAAGACCGAGTTTCTTTGTGCCAACGGCTGGCTGTCAGGTGCCGTCAGCGATCGCCCGCTAGCTCAACCGCCCAGAAAGAGATTATCAATCTCATCGCTGCGAATCCCCATTTGGAGATTCCAGCACTTTTTTTTGGAAAGTTTTAGCGTGAGCGCTGCATACTCGACTCACATCATCCGTATATCTCTCTAAGTACACCCCCGTAATGCATCACTACTGGAGCAGTACACATGGAGAAACAGTCGGAAAAGCAAGCGTAAAGAATTGGCTTCATCTGTGAGACGGGCAAACCGTCAGCGGCATTTTGTCAGCCTAATTCTGAATTCAATCAAGTCAGAACTTACGCACTTGACGAGATTTTAACTAATCGCGAAATCGGCCCGGCTGTTGCCATCCCCCAGATTTGAGGGGGCAGGAAAGAGCCTGCTGCCACCGCAGTGTCTCGAAATTTTAGCGGCGTAATTTCTCAGGGCAAAGCATTCAGGATGAAGCTTCAAAAATTGTGTACTCAGCGAACTTTATAGAGGCTTGAAATTATGGCTCTGAATACACCGAACCAAGCTACAAATACGAACTTAGAGGAAGCTTTATCTAAGGTCGCTTTATTAAATCAGCTGATTCCTAAGTTAAAACAGCAGCTAACAGCAGAGAGAGAAAATCCTCCCACGTCTCAGGAGGATATGGCCGCAAAAATTGCCAAAGCTCAGATGGAGCTAGATAAGTTGGAAGCAAAGCTAACTAAAGCAAAACAAGCTGTTAAGAAGCGTAAGAAAGAAATAGATGAATGGAAAAGCTGGTACAACAGCAATCCCCAGATAAATAAGAGCATATCCCGAATCAAGTTAGAGGTGGAGATTACCTGGCGCAGTCAGGAAATAGCTGCTCATGAAACAGTTATTGCGACTTTAGAAGCGGCGAAGTTAGCCGCTAGAGGTGAGCTGGAAAAACGAAAGCTGCAGCTAAAAGCCTTTTCCGAAGGTTTGTATGAGCTATCCGTTGAAGCTGATCCCAGACTGCTTAAAGCCAAGGAAGCCCTTGTCGCCGCTAGGGCTGAACTGCAAGCGCTGCAAACGACTCGCGCGTCTCTCTAGAAAGAATCAGTAATCTCTGAAAACCCTATCTATTCGAGGACAATTCTATGGCAAATCTGAGCCAAATCAAGGAAAGCATTGAAACCAACTTATCAAAGCAGATTAACCCTTTAGAGGGGGTTACGATCAGCTCGGCAGCTATTTTGGACTTTATCAGCAGCCTTGTAAGTGAATCGGGTGTCAACATCGAGGCATTTACAGTAGCTGCGCCCGATCAAGATTCGCTGCAAATTGCGATCGCTGAGCCTTTAGTTTACGAGATTACGGGCGGCGGCTCGCTGGTCCTAACCACAACTGTAATAACGCTCCAGCAGGCCGATAGCGACATCTTAAATGCGCTGCTAGAAATCAGTGGCAGCTTTCGATTTGGCGATGGCGATCGCAAGCTAGCTGTACAGGGCTCACTTGCCGATCCGCAGCTCGGCATTTTAACTCTCAGCGTCAATTCATCTGACCTACCTCAACTGACGGAACTGGCCGCTGAACTGGGTATCGGCAGCCTAATCGAGAGTCTCAAGTCAGTCGGTCTCAGCCTACCTGTTCTCAACCAGATTGATTTAGGTTTTGAGCTTCAGAACCAGACCGTCACTGAGGTTACCTCTATCGGCTCAGTCACCCTGGGCAGTGGCATCCTTGATCTGACCTGTCACCTCATACCTGAAGTCATTATTGAATGCGGCATTCAGGACGGTAGCCAAATTACCGTTGCCGATCTATTGACCGCTTTACCCCTCGACTCGGTGGCGTTGCCCAACAGTCAGCTACAAACCTTAAGGCTGGTGACCCACCCCAGCGCCAAAACCGCCACCGCCAACTTCACTTTGGTCAACGACTGGGACATCGATATCGGCGGTACTACCCTGGCACTCACCAAAATTGACGGCCAAATTGATTCTGTTTTAGAGGCGGTAACCGCTCAGTTTGCAGGAGCGATTAATTTAGCCGGTACTCAGCTGCTTGTGACCAGTAGCTACCACAGCGATGAGCCGCTGACCTTCTCTGGCACTTTGGTTCCCGGTCAAACGGTATCCTTGACCAATTTGGTTGATAGTCTCATGGGGGGACTTGTTGATCTGCCCTCGGAGGTACCTGACTTAGCCATTACCGGCTTGACCCTGTCGCTGACCCCGAAGACAGGCACCTTTTCAGTGAATGCAGAAGCTATGGATCCCTGGGCCATCCCGATTGGCTTCGACGATCTTCAGCTAGACGATATTACGTTGCAAATTAGCCGCACCCTGGATGACCAGGGCAAGAAAGCGCTCAGTGGCGA
>JAAHIC010000520.1 GCA_010671965.1 Leptolyngbya sp. SIO4C5 | reverse complement strand
GGCGATCGGGAGCCGCCGCTGCTGGCGATCGCAGCTCGGCTAAATCGCTGAGCAAATGGCATCGTTCTGTCCCATAGCCTGCCGACTCAACCAAGAAACGCCACAGGGCGATCGCATCCTGCTGAGCATAGAGCAGCGGCTGTAAAGACTGATATTGATTAATGCCGACGACAACGGCCCAGTGTTGAGTCATAACGGTTGCAACGGTCTATTCAGGTAAATGCGCCAAACCTCTGCAATCAGGTAGCTGTAGGGGTTCTGTGCCCCGAAGATAGCATAGACTCTCTCGGTTGAAACAAATAATTTGCGAGGTCAGTCTGATAGCTTGGCGCCTGAATCACTAGCGACCTGCCATCGGCAGACTGGCTTGGTCACGGCGAGGCGTTCTAGGAACGCGGCCTTCAGGATTCTTGCTAGAACAGCTCAAATTTAAGCTAAGCTTTAACCAAAAATTATCTTCCCCTTTGGCAGACCGCTAAAGATAGGGGATTTAGAGGCAAAGGAGGATGAGATGAGGCAGCGGCAACCCGCATCAAAAGCAGCAGGAATCGGTAGGCACTGGCAGCGAGTTTGGTCGCCTGTGGGTCTGGCTGTTCTATTGGGACTATCTGGCAGCCTCTGGCTGGGGCAAAACGCGATCGCACCTCTATCGGCTCAGGCTTACACCTCTCGCACCAGCCTCTTTTTAGTACGCGGCGAAAATGAGAGCTACGAAACCCTGATTCGTCGGGCAGACGTTACCGCTCGCGCCGCCGCGCAGCGCAGCTTTGACGCTGACTTGCTAACAACCGAGGTCATTGTCACCGTCACCGCCGAAAGCCAGGGGATTTCTCTGCCCGTGATGATGCTGCAGGTCAGCCGCAGCCAGTGGAGCAATCGCCCCGATCCGCGCTACTGGGCCACCTACTATCCCAATGCCCGGACGCTGCTGTTTTCTGGCTTGGGACAATAGGCAGCGATCGCCGGTTACGCTCAGGCAGGAGCGAGATGGCGAGCGGCTACTAAAAAATATTTAGCATCTAGGGCTAAATGCTCTACAATCGAAAGGTTGTGAATAAGTCTGAAGTCTTTCAGTCATGGCGGTTCCTAAGAAGAAAACCTCGAAATCTAAGCGCAGTATGCGCCGTTCAAACTGGAAACGGCAGGCGGCTGTAGAAGCTAAAAAAGCGCTCTCCCTCGGCAAATCAGTTTTGACCAATCGCTCTAGCAGCTTCATCTACGATCTAGATGAAGAGGATGAGGACGACGAAGAGTAGGCCAGTTGCGTCTTTCTCCTCAATAACAATAAACAGATAGAGCTTTCAGGAACTGCCGCTTAGGCTTCAACCAGGCAGGTATGTAAGCTCTGTTTTGCTTTTGGTTTTGTTCAGCCCTCGGCAGTTGCCAGCTAGAATTTGTGCTCAGTCCTCGCATTTCGGTTCTGACTCTAGTTCGCGATCGCGAAGCCCACTTACACAACCTGCTGGTGGGCCTATCTAGTTCAACGGTCAGGCCCCATGAGTGCGTCATTATCCGCATGAATGAGGCTGAGCAACCTTTACCAGCCACGCCGTTTCCAACATCGCAGCATAGCCTCACGTCTGCCGATGCTTTACCCCTGGCTCAGGCCAGAAACTTAGCGGCCCATAAGGCGACGGGCACTTTCTGGGTTTTTCTAGACGTTGACTGCATTCCGGCAGCGACCTGCTTGGAGGCTTACGCAAGCGCCCACTGCCAGGCGCCTACCGCCGTTCTGATGGGGGCCGTTTCCTATCTGCGAGCAGTTCTTCCGGCTCAGTGGTGGCTCGCAGACTTGCCTGAACGCTCAGCGCCTCATCCGCTGAGGGACGCGGCCCAGCAGGTATTTTTGCAGCTCGAAGTGAACTACAACCTGTTTTGGACGCTGTCTTTTGGTCTGACACCGTCTACTTTCGAGCAGGTGGGCGGGTTTTGCGAAGCGTATCGGGGCTATGGGGCAGAGGATACCGATTTTGCGCGTCTGCTGGAGCGCTCTAAGATTGAGCTGCGCTGGGTGCCGACTGCAATGGCCTACCACCAATATCATGCAAGCCAGGTCCCGCCGCGCCAGCATTTACAGAGCATTGTGCGCAATGCCTGGGTTTACTATCGCCGCTGGGGACAGTGGCCGATGGAGAAATGGCTGCTGGCTTTCGCCCAGGAAGGGCTGATTGACTGGCAGCCAGAAGCCGAGATTTTAAGAACTTTGCCTTAGCGATCGCCGCCGATAGGCAAACACTTCTGGGTCCAGGCTTCAAGTTGCTGGGCTATGTGCTGGGGTGCGGCGGGATTGCGTAAAGTTTGCCACCGGTGGCGGGGCTGGGCCTGAGCCGTTTGGAGTAGGGCTGGCCATTCCGCCTCAGAAGGCCAGCGATGGCGCACAACGGCCAGGTCTAAGCGGCTGAGAACCTCTGCTTTGCACAGCTGCTCTTTGAACGGACGCTGGGCCGGTAGACAGAGAAAGGGAGCCTCCACCGCACCGATTTCCATCACCGTATTGTGGCCGGCGTTCGCTACCACAAGATCGGCATGTTGCAGATAGGGGTGAACCGTTTCGATTCGGCCCAGCAGTCTGACATTGGCAGTCAGGCTTTCCGGTGGATCAAGCTGACCTAAAACGAACCACTGCCAGGTAGGCGTCGCTTGAGCAGCGGCAGCGATGTCTGCAGACTGAATCGCTGTGCCCCCGCTGCCAATGAGAACGACGATATTGGGGCGATCGCTCTGGAAAGCCCTAGGCCGAGCTGTAGCCCCGGGCTGAAAGCGGCAAAAACCGCCGCTATACCAGGTCTTTCGCTGAATCCAGCTTGGACAGTCAGCCTGCTCCATTGCCGCAGAAAAAGGAGCAATCAGCGCCATGCTGCCCTCATAGGCGATTTGATGCCCCAAGTCCCAGCGTTTGCCATGCTGCCGCATGTAGACAACCGGAATGCCGCACAGCCGAGCTGCCAGGGCAATTTCCAAAGCGACATCAACCACCATCAGGTCGGGTCGCCACGTCGCCAGCCAGCGAGTAAGCGCCGCAAAAACCGGCGCATTGACACCGTGATTGAGCTGCATACCGTGTAGGGTCTGCCAGGCTTGTTTCCTTAAGTGAGGGTTGAGGCCAGTTTGGTTATAGGCTGGCAGGGTGATGTGGGGGACTTGGTTGCCCTGATGCGTGAGCTGGGCCGGCTGATAGCTGAGGCTAGTAAGCTGAGTCGTCTTGGCAAAATAGGGCAGGATGGCCTGGAGGCGGTGATAGTGACCGGAGCCGTGGGCATTGAAAAACCAGCCAATTTTCATCATTAGGCTGCTCCCGCGACTTCAGGCAGTGGCTCAACCGAGGCGGAGAGCAACTGTCTGTAATGGGCTTCGTAGTGATCGATCATCGTTTCCAGCGAGCAAAATTTTTCTGCCCTGAGCCGACACTGCTGCCGCGATCGCTGAGCGGCGCTGTGGATGGCAGCGGCTAACTGGGTCAAGCAGCGCTGGGGCACGACGCAGCCACAGGTATCATCGACAATTTCTCGCACCGCGCCGCTCTCAAAAGCCGCGACGGGGGTGCCGCAGGCGAGAGACTCGGCATAGACCAGGCCGTAGGGTTCTCCCCAACTGGGCGTATTGACAAAGACAGCAGCCTGCCCAACAACGGTTTGTAACTGCTGATGCGAGAGATGGCCCAGATACTGAACGCGATCGCCATCAATATGCGGCAAAACCTTCTGACGGAAATAGTCTGCATCTGAAATTGGCCCAGCTAATTTGAGCTTAAACCCGGCTAGCTGCGTAGCTAAAATCGCTTCATGAGGACTTTTCTCTGGAACAAAACGGCCAAACCAGAGAGCGGAATTCGGCTCAGGATGAGGATTAAACGTCCACTGACTGATATCAATACCGTTATAAACAACTTCGCTAGTGACTGGCTGCCACTGCTGAGCGATCGCTTGAGAAACCGCTAGCAGCCTAAATTGAGCAGAGGCAGGTACGCTTCTGGCGGCGGCAAACAATTTGGCGAAAGGCGGCGTATGCAGGACTGTCAGCATAGGTATTCTAAGATTTTGAGCCGCTAAAAAAGGAATATGATTCAGCGAGTTGTTGA
>JAAHIC010000052.1 GCA_010671965.1 Leptolyngbya sp. SIO4C5 | reverse complement strand
CCAAGAAGAGTTCCGAGAGCACTCGGAGCTCTTCCGAGAGCGCTCGGAGCTCCTCCGTGGACGCCCGGAACTCCTCCTGACGCACTCGGAGCTTCTCCGTTGACGCCCGATGATTGGCGTTGGCGGAGCCTTAGCCCTCACAAATCCCAGCCCAGCAGACTATGAGCTTTACGCCACAGATGAGCTGATCGCCTATTTGCAACAAGATATTTGCCCCAAAGCCCCTGCCGCCATGCCAGGCTTAGCCGACCTGCTGCAAGAGCAATGCGTCAGCCTGCTAGAGAACAATCAGGCCGCTATCCAGCAGCTAGTTGCCAGAAATACGGCTCGCCACAACTACGTCTTCTTCAGTATTTATCAAACTCAGCTAGCGGTGCCAGAAATTGCTCAGTTGCCGGCTTATGAATTTGGTACGCTGGGAGTTCTCCAAAAGTTTTATACCTTCAAAGCAGAAGCGTCTTAGAAGCGGCCCGACTTTGCCAACCCAACAAGCTAGCCTAAATGCCGCGCTCGATACAGACCGTTTAGTTAAAACTTCGATAAAGTAAACTAGCTGGCTGTTGCCAACGGCTTTAACTTGTGTTGTTTGCGTTTATCTACCCGTGACTAAAGCACCTACTCCAAGCTATCTGCTAGTATCACACGGCAGTCGAGATCCGCGCTCTCAGGCAATGATGAAGCGGCTGGCTCATTTGGTGCAGCAGCGCTTGGGCTGGCTGGCGATCGCTCAGCAAGCCTACTCAGCCACAGCAGAGCCCGCGCTGGCTCTGTCCGCCGCCGCCGCCAAGCCGTTAGCCAGTAATTGGCAGCCGAGTCAATCGTCTGAAATTGTGACGACTGGAAGGCTGCGCCGACAGCGGGCCGCCCAAATTACTCAGGTGCCGCTGGTAGAAACCGCCTATTTAGAATTAGGCCCGACGGCCCTGCGTACGCAAGTCTGTCAGTTTGCCCAGAAAACGCAGGCAGCGGGTAAAGCCGAGATGCGGATTGTGCCCCTGTTTTTACTACAGGGAGTGCACGTGATGGAAGACCTACCGGCTGAGGTTGCCGCCGCCCGTCAACAGATGACCGAGGCTGTATCCTTGACCCTGTGCCCACATTTGGGCAGTCATTCCGGGCTGACCCATCTGCTGTCTGAAAAAGCAGGACAAACCGCCTCGCGGGCCTTTTTGCTGGTGGCTCATGGCAGCCGCCGGGCTGGAGGCAACAAGCAGGTAGAGGCGATCGCCAAGCAGATGGGAGCCACTGTGGCCTACTGGTCAACGCCGCCCAGCTTAGAGGCGCAGGTAGTTGACCTGATGCAGCAGGGCTATCAGCGCATTGTCATCCTGCCTTATTTCCTGTTTGCAGGCACCCTAATCGATGCCATCATGCAGCGCACAGAAGAACTGGCCGAGCGCTTTCCTAAAGTGGCTTTTCGGTTATTGCCGCCGCTGGGGGCAACCCGTGAACTCGCGGGTCTGGTGGCCGATTTGGCTAGCCGTCCTTTTGAGATCTGATAAACCTATGCGCGATCGCGATTCTGCTGAGCTATCTCCCCCAATCACAAAGCCAGGTATGGTTTACCTCGTTGGGGCTGGCCCCGGCGATCCGGGCCTATTTACCCTCAAGGGCAAGAACCTACTAGAATGCGCCGATGTAGTCGTCTATGACGCGCTCGTCAGTCCGCAGATTCTGGCGATGGTGAATCCGCAGGCGGAGCAGATAAACGCTGGTAAGCGGCGGGGTGCCCACTCGATGCTACAGCCGGAGATTACCCAACTGCTGATTGACAAAGCTCAGACAGCCGCTATCGTGGTGCGGCTCAAAGGGGGCGATCCTTTTGTGTTTGGCCGGGGTGGGGAGGAAATGGCCGGACTCATTGAGGCCGGCGTGCCGGTGGAAGTGGTACCCGGCATCACCGCCGGGGTCGCCGTACCGGCCTATGCCGGTATTCCCATCACTCACCGCGACTGCAGTTCCTCAGTCACCTTTGTGACCGGCCACGAAGCTGCAGGCAAGTATAAGCCAGAGGTGAACTGGCAGGCGATCGCCCACGGCTCTAAAACCATTGTCATTTACATGGGCATCCACAATATGAGCCATATTGTGCAGGAGCTATTGGCGGCAGGACTCAGTCCCCAAACTCCGGTTGCCCTGATTCGCTGGGGTACCCGACCTGAACAGGAAGAACTGATTAGCAGCTTGGGGGGTGTTGTCGCTGATATGACAGCGGCGAATTTTCAGCCCCCCGCGATCGCGGTTATTGGCGCTGTGGTCAATATGCACTCTCTGCTGTCAGCCGCCTGCCCCCGACCGCTAGCCATCTTGACAGATCAGCCCTCACAATAGGGGTATCGCATTCAGCTTACCCCTATCTCCGAACAAGCCTTTGAGTTAACGGTTGAATCTGACCGGCCAGAGCGCCTCGATCGCTGGCTGGCCACTCAGCTTAGCGATCTTTCTCGCAGCCGGATTCAAAAGCTGATTGAGCAAGACTGCGTGATGGTCAACGGTCAGCCCTGTCCGACAAAGAAAACGACGGTACAAGCTGGGGACTGGGTACAGGTCAAACTGCCAGAAACACGCCCGCTGGAGCTGGTGCCAGAGGCTATGCCCCTAGATATTCTGTACGAAGACGCATATCTGCTGATTCTGAATAAGTCTGCTGACAGGGTCGTGCATCCCGCCCCTGGCCACACAAGCGGCACCCTAGTCAATGGGATTTTGGCTTACTGCGGCGATACTTTGGCGGGTATTGGCGGCGTGCAGCGCCCTGGCATTGTCCATCGCCTCGATAAAGACACGACCGGGGCAATTATGATTGCTAAAACCGATCTAGCCCATCAGCGGTTACAGGCTCAACTCAAAGACAAAACGGCGGGTCGGGAATATTTGGCGATTGTTTATGGATCGCCGTCAACCGAGGCCGGTACGGTTGATTTACCGATTGGCCGCCACCCGGTTGATCGTAAAAAGCAGGCTATTCTGCCTGAAGACAAAGGCGGGCGCGCGGCAGTCACTCACTGGCAGGTGCAAGAACGGTTGGGCAACTACAGCCTGCTTCAGTTTCGCCTCGAAACCGGACGCACCCACCAAATTCGCGTCCACAGTGCCCATATCGGTCATCCTATCGTTGGCGATCCGCTCTACGGTTCTGGGCGCTCGGTGGGGGTGAATCTGCCAGGGCAGGCGCTCCATGCCTGGAAGCTGCGGCTGCAGCATCCGGTTTCAGGGCAGCTCATAGAGGCGATCGCACCGCTGCCGCCTACCTTCATCAAGCTGCTGGCCGTGCTGCGACGACGGGCAACGGGATAAGCTACCCGTGGCAAGATAAAAACAGAGAGAATAGCTAAGTCAGGTGAGCTATGGTTCCCATCACGCGTAAACCGATTCTCGAACAGGTGGATCCGCCGCGATCGCCCCGCGAAACGCTGCCAACCATGTACGATCTGCCAAGTGAGTATCCGGAGGAACCGGGATTGCCTGACGAATTTCACGACTTGCAGCCCCAACTGCTCAGTCGCACGCTGCGGCTAGACAACTACGCTCGCGATCATTACTTCACCGCCTCCGATCTCAACCTTTACTACGATGTCAACCAGCCGCTATAGCATAAGCGGCCTGACTGGTTTTTAGCAGTTGACGTGCCGCGTCTGTACGATGGCTCCGACCTGCGGCGCAGCTACGTGGTCTGGCAGGAGGGCAAAAATCCCTATGTGGTGGTTGAGTTTTTGTCTCCCTTAGCGATGGAAAGGATACTTTAACTCTATTCGCGATCGCCCTTGTTTGTGTCTATCCAGCGCCAAAAGGGATGGGCTGGCCCCTGCTGACGAATCCTTAGCAGCAGCTTTTCCAACCGCTGACGCTCTCCTACCGACAGCCCAAAGACTATATGACGGCTATGACTGATCAAAAGGCCTACTGTCAGTCCCACACACAGCCCCAATCCTGCCGCTGACAGCGGATTGTAAGCCAAGCCGTAGCGAATTTGCGTCCAGGTGAAAAATTCAAACAGGCGCTCAATCTCAAATCGTAAGCGCCACAGGCTCAGCAGGCCGACCGTCAGCCAAAGCCCACCGCAGAGCAGCCACCAGCTCACCATCACGACTCGGTTCAGCTGCTCTAACTGACGCTCAAATTCCGTCGGCGTATTCACAGCAGGCTATACGACGTTCTCAGAGGACTCAGTTGTTTCCTCAACGCCTGCGATCGCCTGTCCTGAACGTTCCCGCCACCAGGCCAGCAGCGTGCTAGCGACAAAGATGCTGGAGTACGCGCCAGTGATGAAGCCAATAATCAGTGCTAAGGCAAAGAACTTAAGCGTCTCACCGCCAAATAGGAAAATGGCGGTCAGGGTTAGAACGGTGGTCAGCGTGGTATTGATCGATCGCGCTAGGGTTTGGTTGACCGAATCATCCACAATTTGATCAATATGGCGCTGGGGATTGTATTTGATTGTTTCTCGAATGCGATCGTAGATTACCACCGTGTCGTTAACAGAGAAACCGACAATCGTTAGCAAGGCCACAACGAACAAGCTGTCTACCTCAGTGCCTAGCATCAGCCCCAAGGCGGCAAAGATACCCAACGTCACGAGTAAGTCGTGGAGCAGCGCCACAATCGAAAAAACGGCGTAATCGAACTGAAAGCGCAGGCTGAGATAAGCCGTAATTCCCGCAAAAGCCACCAGCAGCGCTAGTAAACCGGCGGCAAAAAGCTGACGCCCAATCACCGGGCCGACCACATCAATCTGAGTGGAGTCGGGGTCAAGCTGGCCCAGAGCGGCTTCCAAGGACTGCTGCAGCCGTGTTCGAGCTTCCACATCTAGAGTAGAGGTGCGAATAGAAACGGCCTGACGATTCTCACCGAGAACCTGCAGGCTGCTGTTCTCCAAGCCCTGTTCCGTCAGCACATCTCGCACGACGGCTAAATCGATGGGGTCGCTGCAGTTTTCTGGCGCGACCTCGCAGTCCCGCTCTAGCTGCAGGCGCGTTCCGCCAACGAAATCTAAGCCCGGACGCAGCGGTGCGCCAAACTGATTCCAGGAGATAGCCATCGCAATCAGTCCGGCCAAAATTACAGCGCCAGAGATAGTCCACCAGAGCGATCGCTGTTCGATTACATTGAGTTTCATGACTGGGACGGAGCCTGAGAGTTACGGGCATTGGTAAGCCCAGGGCAAAAAAGCTCAGGCTTACGAAACTGGGCAAAACCGAGAATGAACAGAAGTAGAGTACGGCTACAGGTCAGGGCAGTAAACATGCTGATGGCAACCCCAATTGCTAGGGTGAGAGCAAAGCCCTTCACCAGACCCGCTCCAAACCAAAATAGTGCCGCACAGGCAATTAAAGTAGTGACGTTGCTGTCTAAGATGCTGGAGAAAGCCCGGTAAAACCCCGACTCCACTGAGCGATAGGGCGTCTTACCTGCCCGCAGTTCCTCGCGGGTACGCTCAAAAATGAGGACGTTGGCGTCTACGGCCATCCCAATGCTCAAGATAAACCCGGCAATACCAGGTAGGGTCAGCGTGACGCCAAAGATATTGAAAGCAGCCCAGGTCAGCAGGGCATAAACCACGAGGGCAATATCGGCTAGAACACCGGGTAGGCGATAGTAAACCGCCATGAAAATCAAAACCAGAATCAGTCCGGCCAGCCCAGCGTAGAGACTGCGCTCAATGCTGTCTCGGCCCAGGGTCGCCCCCACGGTTCTATTTTCCACTACCTCGACCGGCACGGGCAAGGCACCTCCTCGGAGCTGAATCGCTAAGTCCTGTGCCCCCTGAGCGTCAAAATTACCCGAAATGACAGCGCTGCCGCCGGTAATGCCCGTTTCGGCGTACTGAACATCTACAGTCGGGGCGCTGATCAAGTTGTCGTCTAGCAGAATGCCAATGCTGCGTCCTGTTCCGGCAATTCGCTTGGTCAAGTCAGCAAACAGCGCCGCCCCCTCGCGGTTGAACTGAATCACCACTTCCCAGTTGTTTCCAGCCCCAATCGGTCGGGCAAAGGCGTCAGTCAGCTTATCGCCCGTCAGCCCCGTTGATTCAAACAGGTCGGTGATGGCCTGATAGCTGCGATCGAGCGCGGCCTGATTGTCGGCGATCGCTTCTGCATCTCCGCCCGCTTCCAAAGCCGCCTGCTGAATCAGCCGCTCCTGCAAAATCTGCTGCTCTGCCTGCAGCTGGCCCTCAGTTCCCGGCTTTTGGGTTTCAAACTCCAGCTGAGCCGTGCCGCCCAAAACTCGCTCTGCCTGCTCCGGATCGCTCACTCCCGGTAGCTGTACGAGGAGCTGATCTTCGCCAACGGTCTGCACAACCGCCTCAGACACTCCCAGGCCATTGACCCGATTTTCGATCACCCGCTGTACCGCTTCCAAGTCGGTCTCGGTAATTTCGGGAACCTGCTCAGTGGGCCGTACCAGCAGCGTTAACTGGGAACCGCCGCGCAAATCTAAGCCTAGGCGAGTCGGCACCTGCACAATTACAACAATGGCAGCAATTGTTAGGGCCAGAATAACCGCTAGCAATAATCTTTGACGTGCCATAGTTAAACCTGCAGGGCCATCATTTTTTCTACTGCCTCAACGATCTGCTTTGGCTGAACGATGGTTAGACTCTCTAGCTTGCCGTTGTAGGGAGTTGGAATATCCTGAGACGACAACCGCAGCACCGGGGCGTCTAATTCATCAAAAAAGCGATCGCTGATCGAGGCAATAATTTCAGCGGCCACACCGGCAGTCCGCATACATTCTTCTACAACAATAACGCGGTGAGTCTTGCGAATTGAAGCGCCAATCGTCTCGAAGTCAATTGGCTTCAGGGAAATCAGGTCAATTACTTCCGGATCAAAACCATCTTTTTCCAGGGTCTTAACGGCCTGCATGACATGGTGACGCATCCGGGAATAGGTCAAGATGGTAACGTCTTTGCCCGATCGCACCACTTCAGCTTTATCCAGCGGTACCAAATATTCGTGATTAGGCAAGTCTTCTTTTAGGTTGTAGAGCAGCACATGCTCAAAGAATAGTACCGGGTTGTCATCGCGAATAGCTGACTTGAGGAGCCCTTTAGCGTTGTAAGGCGTGGAACAAGCCACAATCTTTAGCCCTGGTACCGCTTGAAAATAGGCCTCTAGTCGCTGTGAGTGCTCTGCGCCGAGCTGACGGCCAACCCCCCCAGGCCCGCGAATCACCATTGGAATTTTATAGTTGCCGCCAGAGGTATAGCGCAGCATCCCGGCATTGTTGGCAATTTGGTTAAAGGCCAGCAGCAGAAATCCCATATTCATGCCTTCAATGATAGGCCGTAGCCCCGTCATTGCCGCGCCCACAGCCATTCCCGTAAAACTATTTTCAGCGATCGGGGTATCTAAAACCCGCAGTTCGCCATACTTCTTATAAAGATCCTTGGTGACTTTATAAGAGCCACCATAGTGACCGACATCTTCTCCTAGAACGAAAACAGACTCATTTCGTCCCATCTCTTCGTCAATTGCTTCCCGCAGGGCATTAAATAGAAAAGTTTCCGCCATTGGTTTCGAGTCGTCTAAAAAGTGGGTGTAGCTGCTGTTAGAGCACTGGAAGGAGGTAGCTTAGTCAGGCGCTTTTCGAGGAAGGCTCAACATAGGTCTGACTAAAACTGACAATACTTAATCTGAAACCCAGATCTCCCTAGATTTCTAGTCATTTAGTCTTCGGCAAAGACATAGCGATACAGCTCATCAGGATTTGGCTCAGGGCTCTCTTCAGCAAACTGAACAGCCTCGTCAATAGTGTCCTGAATTCTCTGCTTAATCGCCTTGAGCTCTTGCTCATCGGCTATATTTTGCTCTAATAAGTAAGCTTCAAATTTGCTCAGAGGATCGCGGGCCTGCCAGGCTTGCTTTTCCTCTTTGCTGCGCATCTCATCGGGGTCGGCTAGGGAATGGCCCCGAAAACGATAGGTCAGACACTCAATTAGGGTGGGACCTTCCCCGGCTCTAGCTCGCTCAATTGCGGTTTGGGCCGCCGCATGAACCGCTAAAACATCCATGCCGTCTACTTCAACTCCCGGCATGCCAAAAACGCTGGCTTTGCGGTAGATCTCCGGCTGTGAGGTGGCTCGCTCATGGGCCATCCCAATTGCCCACTTATTGTTCTCAACCACGAACAGAATTGGCAGCTTCCACAGGGCTGCCATATTCAGGCATTCAAAGAACTGACCGTTATTGGTCGTGCCATCGCCAAAAAAGCAGGCAGTCACCTGGTCGGCCTCAGCCTGCCCTAGGGCATCCCGGCGATACTTACTTTGGAAGGCAGCCCCTAGCGCGACTGGAATACCCTCCCCGATGAAGGCAAACCCGCCCAGGAGGTTGTGTTCAGCCGAGAAGAGGTGCATGGAACCGCCGCGTCCCTGGCTGCAACCTGTTGCTTTGCCAAAAAGCTCGGCCATGACGTTGCGGGCAGGCACGCCGGCGCTGAGAGCGTGGACGTGATCCCGGTAGGTACTGCAAACGTAGTCATCCGATCGCAGAGATTTAATAACGCCGGTTGAAACGGCTTCTTGTCCGTTGTAGAGATGGACAAAGCCGAACATCTTGCCGCGATAGTACATTTCGGCGCAGCGGTCCTCAAAATAGCGCCCAAGTACCATGTCCTCAAAAAGCGTCAGCCCCTCTTCGCGGGAGATCTGGGCTGAGGCAGCTTGAAACACCGGTAAAGTCCGTTCCTGAACCATGAATTTGCAGTATCCTCTCAGCCTTGTCTAGTACGTTTTGAATGATATTCCCACAATAGCCTGCCTTAAAGGGTAGGATGCCGTGAAAGATTCGCTAGAATCCTGATCACCGAGCTTTAGCAGCCATTGTCTATCACATCATCTAATCTTAGTCACTTGACTGCGGCTATTGCCGTTTCTAACGTTACCGTCTTGAGGCTGGCTAAGGCAATCATCTCGAATGATTTCAGCAAATATGAGTGGCAGCCAGATGAAACTATCCCACTGCAGCTACAAATTTGCGAAAAGATTCGGAACATCTACGACCATATCTGAGTATCTAACAGTTGCAATTAACTGACCTACCGTAAAGGCAAGCAGGCTGGCTTTACTAAACTTAATATTAGAAGGAGAGCGGACTAATAAATAAGTTCGTACACATTATTAAAGTAAAAGGGGCGCTCTACTTTCAATCGGGGTTGTGCAGGCTATTATGATGGCATTTTCAGACAGAGGCCCGCTTGTTGTTGTGGCTGTCTGCGTTCAATGACTTAGATGTCGTCAGAGATCACGTTGATATCGCTGCTGGGGATGTAGACCGTGCGAATTCCGCTAGATTACTATCGAATCTTAGGTTTGCCGATTCAGGCAACAGAAGAACAGCTAAAGCAGGCTCACCGCGATCGCACGCTACAGTTGCCGCGTCGTGAGTATTCGGCTAGGGCGATTGAAGCCCGTAAGCAGCTAATTGACGAAGCTTATAGCGTCCTGAGCGATCCTGAACAGCGGCAGTCATACGATACGCATTTTCTCAGCAAATCGTACGCGCTGGAGGTGTCAGCCGCTGATCCAGAAGTAGCTCAGGCCAGCGATGAAGTGAGCGTTGACTTGGGTGAAGAAGCGCTGCGATCGCTGGCCTCTGAGTCCGCCAGCGATGCCTATACGCCCACAGTTGAAATCAATGACGCTCAGTTTCTGGGAGCGCTCCTAATTTTGCTGGAGCTGGGTGAGTATGAGCTAGTAATTCGGCTAGGGCGGCCCTATCTCAGCAGCGGCAGCAGCAGCTTAGCAGATGAACGCTTTGGCGAACCTAAAACAGCGCTGGCTGACATTGTGCTGTCTTTATCTCTGGCCTGCTTGGAGCTAGGTCGGGAACAGTGGCAGCAGCGGCAGTATGAGAGTGCGGCGGAGTCTCTAGAAACAGGCAACGAGCTGCTGCTGCGCGAAGAACTGTATCCGGCAATTCGCAACGAGATCCAGTCTGAGCTCTACAAGCTGCGGCCCTATCGCATTTTAGAGCTGGTAGCGCTGCCGCTCAACCACAACCGAGAACGGCGTCAGGGGATTCAACTGCTCAAGGCCATGCTGCAGGATCGAGGCGGCATTGACGGCACCGAAGACGATCTTTCCGGTCTGACGATTGACGATTTCCTGCGCTTTACTCAGCAGCTACGAGGCTATCTGACCTCAGCCGAGCAGCAGGAAATTTTTGAGGCGGAAGCGCGTCGTCCTTCCTCTGTGGCCACTTATTTGGCTATTTACGCCCTTCTGGCTAGAGGATTTGTCTATCATCAGCCTGCGCTGGTTCGACGGGCCAAGAAGATGCTGGTGCGTTTAGGTAACCGCCAAGACGTTCACCTAGAGCAGGCCGTCTGTGCGCTGCTGCTAGGTCAAACTGAGGAGGCTAGCCGCGCCCTAGAACTCAGCCAAGAGTATGAGCCGTTGGCCTTCATTCGTGAACAGTCCCAGGGAGCACCGGATCTCTTGCCGGGGCTTTGCCTCTATGCCGAGCGGTGGCTTAAACAAGAGGTTTTTCCCCACTTTCGCGATCTAACCCAGCAGCAGACCTCGCTGAAGGACTACTTCGCTAACGAGCATGTACAGGCTTATTTAGAAGCGATGCCAATTGAGGCAGAGGCTTTTCAGGCACAGAATGGAACCCAAGCTTGGTCTAGGCTAGCGGCTGAGCCGACAGCGGCGACAGCTTCAGTGCCCGCCGCGCAGGCAGCTGAACTGGTCGGCGTTGCCGCTGATTCTGCCACGTTTGCCCCTTCTCACCTGCCATCCGCTCAGGTAGCCGTTAAAGCCAAAGCGCCTGAAGCTGCTCCGGTCAGCGTTGCTGAACAGATTGCCCAGCTTTCTCCAGAAGGTCGCCTACAGCCAGCAGGTTCGGCAACGGTCAATGGGGCCGCTCAGGAAATGTCTCTCTCCGATGCTAAAAATGTAGCGATCGCAGAAGGTACTCCCCCTAAACGGCGATCGCCGCGCCAGCGCTCTCCCCACTGGGGCCGGCTGGTCTTGGTCTTCTTGCTGGGCATTTTGGGCATGGGCATTTTAGGCTTTGGCACTATGCAGGTTTTGGGCTGGATAGCGGGTCTATTTTCCGGGCCGAAGCTGCGGGGTGAGCCTTTAGCGATTCAGCTAGATCAGCCCCCGATCGCGATTCCCGATGCCAGCGCGATCGCTGAGCAGACGCCTGGTGTGCAAGAAGAAGCCGCTCAGGCGATTAGCGAATGGCTGACCGCCAAACAAGCGGCTCTAGGCCCCAATCACCAAATTGAGCAGCTTGCAGGTGCTCTGAGCGAACCGTTACTGACCCAGTGGCGGCAGCGAGCCGTGGATGCTCAAAGCCAGAACTGGCACTGGCAGTATGAACACTCGGTTGAAGTGCAGTCTGTGACGCCAGAAGATCCAGATGCCACTGAGCTGACAGTCGAAGCTCAGGTTGCCGAAAAAGGCGAGCTTTACGAGCAGGGCGAGCTGAATACCAACTCTTCTTACGATGAAACTCTAAATATGCGCTACGACCTGGTTGTAGAGGAAGGAGAATGGCGAGTCAAAGAGATGACTAAGCTCAACTAACGGCATTCAGTTCAGCGGTAGCAATGCAGGTCGCCCCATCCCTGATATGATGGCCAAATCTTAGGCGGGAGAACGATTGTGGATTGGATTTCAACTGTTCTAGAAGCCTTGCCATGGATTGCGACTATCCTAGAAGCCCTACCGAATTTGTTGCAAGGGGCTTTGGTGACTTTGCAGCTCACCATCATGTCGGTGTTTCTAGGGCTAATTGGCGGCACGCTCTTGGGCATTGCCCGGCTGTCATCCGTAAAGCCGGTTAGCTGGGCCGCTCGTGCCTATATTGAATTCTTTCGCGGTACGCCGCTGCTGGTGCAAATTTTTTGGATTTATTTTGGTTTCCCCAGCCTAATTCAGGGTTTGGGCTTTTCGTTCACTTTCAATCGGCTAGCGGCGGCAGTGCTAGCCCTCAGCCTTAATTCGTCGGCTTATCTAGCTGAGATTGTGAGAGCCGGAATTCAGTCAATTGAACTGGGTCAGCGAGAAGCCTCTGAATCTCTGGGGCTAGATCCGATTCAGACTATGCGCTACATCATTTTTCCGCAGGCTTTTCGTCGCATGATTCCCCCCTTTGGCAATGAATTTATCACGCTGCTGAAAGACACCAGCCTCGTAGCCGTGATTGGCTATGAGGATCTTTTTCGGCGAGGGCAGCTTATTTATTCCCGCAACTATCAAATATTTCAAATCCTGACCGCTGTTGCCTTGGTTTATCTAGTGCTCAACCTGCTGTCGTCGCAGTTTTTTAGCTGGCTAGAGCAGCGAATGGATCCCAAGCAAAGATCGGTTAAACAGCAGCCTATGAAATCTGAAGCTTAGCCATAATAGCCAGGAGTTTTCGGTTTAGGACATAGGGTCGCAGCGAATATCTACCTGGCAATCTAGCGTTTGACTATGAGACAGAATAGGCAAAGGAAGATGCCCTTTGCCTAGGAGTCAGAAAACATAGATTTTGTTCAAAGCAGCCAATCAGCTCCGATTCTACGGGGGCGTTTCAGCTACTAGAAACAGAAATCTCATGCTACAAACTGGACGCGCTGAGATGGCTTAGGTACCCGCACAAGGGTCAGCCGCGCAGGGATCGGCAGCGCAAGGGTCAGCCGCGCAGGGATCAGCCGCACAGGGGTCAGCCGACTTAGCCGCGCAGGGATCGGCAGCACAGGGATCAGCCTGCTCGGTAGCCGCACCGTCATCGGTTGGGGCAGAAGACTGAGAACCACAGCCGCTAGCTACTAGGCTAAGGCTCAAGATAGAGGCCATTGCAATGGCAGACAGATAGTTGACGCGCATATGTTTTCTTTTCCGTAGGTTATGAAGTCGTGCGGGGAGGAACTCAATCAGGCTGGATGAAGCCTATTGGGTTGCAGAACGCCA
>JAAHIC010000519.1 GCA_010671965.1 Leptolyngbya sp. SIO4C5 | reverse complement strand
TCTTTTTGATATGTTTGGTCGTCTCGCAGTTTTTGGGACTGTCGCTCAACCTGTTGCTGCTGCATCGCGTGCGATCGCCTGCCTTTACTCGCTGGGCTTTCTGGGGGTATTCAGGAGCTGTGCTGATAGTGCCTCAGCTTCAGCATATGGTCGTCGGCGATACCATGCTCGATCTGGGGGGCTGGACGATTTTCTTTCTACTGCAAGCGGTCCTCATCCCCGTGCATTGGTCCTGGCACTTGATTTCTCAGGCCAGCCTGATGGGGCTGATTAGCCTCTCGTTTTTGCTGTTCCGCTTTGACTTTCTGGGACTGCCGGAGGGTATGCAGCTTCCCATTTTTGTCCTCTTCACCGTCGTCATGGCCTGTACGTTTAGCGTGGCTGACTTCGGTATCTTCCTCTACGAACGCCTCCTCATCCGCGAGTTTGACCTGCGCCAACAGTTGCAGCTCTTTCTCCATGCGGTCTCTCATGACCTGCGAAATCCCGTTACGGGCACGTTGATGCTGCTCAAACACTTGTCTGCCCACGAAGGCAAAGTCTGGATGGATCAGACTGTCGTTGACCAAATGATCGCAGGCCAAGAACGACAACTCAAGCTGATCAATTCGCTGCTGGAAGCCCATAGCCAAGACATGGGCGGCATCGCACTGCATCGAGAGGGCATCGCCCTGCGGCAGTTGGTGGATAGCACTATCCTCGATTTGCAACCCATATTAAATCAGATGCACGGCACCACTCAAGTACTTATTGCGACTGACCTGCCCCTCGCAATGGTTGATCCATTACAGATTCGGCGCGTCTACGACAACCTCATCACCAATGCCCTACAGTACAACCGCCCCGGACTGGACATCACGCTCAATGCAACCCAGGAAGGCAACTACCTGCACTGCACCGTCAGCGACAACGGGCAAGGCATCACCAACCCAGACGCCAAAGACACCACCTCGATTTCTCTCAAGCATCGCATCTTCGATCGCTACAGTCGCGGTATCAACCACCGACAGCCCTTGCACTTAGGCTTGGGCCTCTACATCTGCCGAAAAATCATCGAAGCGCATGGTGGCCAAATTGGCGTCGAAAGTGAACCTAATCACGGCACCACGTTCTGGTTTACGTTACCTTTGACAAAGCTGAAATCAAGCATCAGTGGTCGATAGATGTCATTCTGATTAGAATAGGCTGCGTCTTGCCAAGACCCGCTAGCCTGAGTGCCTGACAGAAGTACCTAAAAGCCTACTGAGGCAACCGACAAGCAGACAGCCCGCTAACCAGCAGTATCCCTAAGCCGATTGATTGAATCCGATGGATCATAATCCTCTGCTGCGCCAATCTGAATCTACTGGGGAGCCCAAATCTTAACGGTATGTCCTTCAGTCACGAGCCAGCGGTCGTCGGGGCTAAAGTGAGCGTTGTGAACCCCTGCCAAGACGGTCAGCCGCTCGCCGTCGCGAGTACGGCGCAGATCGACGGCAGACTCTAACGAAGCCAGCATTAGGGGCACCGCAAAGGTTTGACCGTTGGGGCTGAGGGTAATCGGTTGTGAGAGGACAGTGGCTCCGTTGGTATCGGCAGGTTCAAATCTGTTTTCTGAAGCCACGGAGAGGGTGCGATCGCGTGCGTAGGTTTGCAAATTCCAATACGCTACTGACTGCTGATTGTCGCGCACCAACAGGGCTTGCCCATCTTGAGTAAAGGCTAGCGCCTGCACCGGGGCAGGACTGCGCAGGGTGATCACTCGGGCGCCATTGCCTGCATTCCATAGCTTGATGCTGTGGTCAGTGTCGAGGGTGGCAAAATAGCGGCTGTCGGGGCTAAAGGCCATGCTATGGGCCAGGGATCGGGCGTCGTAGACGATATCAGTTTGGTCGGTGATTTGCGTGATGACTTTAATCAGCCGACCGTCGGTGCTCCAAAGCTGAATGGTGCGGTCGGTGGACACCGCCAGTTGCCGGCCGTCAGGGCTGAGCAGCAACGATCGCACTGGGCTGGGGTTAACTTCTCCGGCAGACAGCCGCAGGGTTTGGTAAAGCTGACCGCTAGGCGACCAGACTTTGACCGTGCCGTCTGCGCCGCCGCTGTAGAGATTGGTGCTGTCGCGGTTGAGAGCGATCGCGTTCACCCCACCCTGATTGGCATCCCACTGCTTCATGAGCGTGCCCCGTTCCGTGTCCCAGCTCGCCAGTTCACCGTTGTCTAACCCGGCCCACAGGGTTTGACTGTTGGCGCTAAAGGCCAGCGTCTCGGCCCGGAGCCTAGCGGGTTGCAGCAGAGTCACGCGGCGGGTGCCCGTCGTCAGGTTCCACAACGCCAGCGCCGCCTGGTAATCGGCCACTTCTGTGGAACTGCTCACGGCCAGCAGCTGACTATCAGGGCTAATGGCCACCGCATGAGGGGTTATGCTATCGGCCCATGACGGATCGAGCTGAAATATCGCCGCTAAGTCAAGGGTAAATCGCACTTGGGGCGATCGCCAGGACGAGTCGGCGGGCGGATTCATCGCTTGTTGTACGGTCGAGAACAAGCTAGGAATGTAGCCATAGAATCGGCTATTGCGCAGAGCCATTGCATCAATAGTGCAGCTACCGCAAGATTCGCCGGGGCCGGGCGTCGCCAGATCCTGCACGACTGCGTCTGAGACCCCGACCCAAGGCAAATGCCCTGCCGGAGCCTGCAAGGAGTAGGTCAGTTCTGACTCGTTGCGCCAGTCGCTGCTGATAAAGTCGGTTTCTTGACGGGGAGTCGGGATTTTCCAGCCGACGCGATCGCGAAAAGCATTCACCGCCGCTTCCTCGTCGTTGGGATGGGCCGCTAGAGCCGCCTGCCACAGCCGCAGTTGCACACTCAGACCAAAGCGCCCGTCGCTGGCCGCCAGCCATGCCTGGTCAATGGCGCGAATCAGCTCTGGAGTCACTATCAGAGTCTCAACCGCCGGGTTTGGCACGGAGTAAGGGGCAAGCAGTTTCCGGGTCTCGCGATCGGCTGCTGCCCAGTTCTGAGCCTGGAGTAGCTGCCGTAAAACCGCCGTCGCCTCATCTGTGGGCACATCGGCCCAGCCCTCCCCCGGTCCGGCCTCAGCCGCCTGTAGGAGGTTGGCGATTTCTGTCTTGCCCAGCCGCTGAGCGATCTCTAGAGCGGTCTCGCCGTTGTTGTCCCGCACGGTATAGAGCGGCTCAGGTAACGCTTGGCTTAAAAATAGCGCCGTTAGCTCGGTGCCCCAATAGCTGGTTTCTTCAATCACGGCCTGGTGCAGCGCCGTGCGACCCTGATGGTCTTGCAGCGTCAGATCGGCCCCCGCCGCTACCAGCTGCCGCGCTACTTCGATATTGACATCAAACAGCGGTGTCCAGCCCTTGTCATCTTGGGCATTAAGATTGGCCCTGCGATCAATCAGTATCTGAGTCAGTTCAGGGCTAAACCGATGTCGGTGCAGGGGCGTTTCTCCCTGCTGGTTGGTCAGGTTGACGTTCACACCCCGGTCTAGCATCGCCGTTAATACCGTCGGGGCAAGGCTGCCGGCATGAATCGGCGCACCCTGAGTGTTTTGCAATGTGAGATCCGCGCCAGCTTCAATCAGCGGTATCGCCACGGCAGGAACAGTGACCGCATAATGCAGCGGTGTCCAGTTTTGGTTGGTACGGGCATTGATGTCGGCCCCGTTAGCCAACAACCAGGCGATGGTCTCTTCTGTCGCTCGGTGCAGGGGGGTAAACTGCTCCTGGTTTCTGGCGTTGATGTCAGCCCCGTGGTCGAGCAAGCGCTGCATCACTTCTGGAGACAGACGCCTAAAGATATTGTGCAGCGGCGTGTCGCCCCGATGATTGCGGGCGTTGACGTTCGCACCCCGATCAATCAACATCTGGGCCAGGGCTTCCCCGTGGTAGTTAACGTAATGCAGCGGGGTGTTGCCTTCGCCATCCTGGGCGTTGACATCGGCTCCCTGGGCGATCGCCAACTCAATCAGGTCACTTTCACTAGAAATCAACAGATTCAGCGGCAGCCACTGTTGTCCATACAATAAATTGCAAAGCTGGTTGAGATCGCCCCCCTGCTCAAGGGCGATGCGGGACGCCCTTGAGA
>JAAHIC010000518.1 GCA_010671965.1 Leptolyngbya sp. SIO4C5 | reverse complement strand
TGCAGCTTTTAACCGATCTCTGGCAGTGGTCGTTAGACAACCAAGAAATAGCCGTTGCCATTGCCAGTGGAATCTTAGGCTTTCTATGGTGGCTGGCAACAAGAATTCCTAAAATTTGGCGATCGCTCAGACGACGCTTCAAGCCTAAGCCGCTACCTCAAATAGACTCTTTTCCATTTGAGGTGATTGCTCCCAAGACCCCAAATGTGATGGCAGCGCTTTGGCCGAATCAGCAAGACCAAAATGATGTGCTTGCAGATGTCAATATTCCCTATCAGCCGACGCGGGAAGGGCAAGATGTGCAGGCGGAGTTGGAAACTTTACTCAGGGTTGAAAAACGGAGCGTTTTAATTTTAGGACCGTCGGGGCGAGGTAAAACGCGGGAAGCGATTCAGCTAGCAGGACAGCTTAACCACGAGGGTTGGACGATTCTCAAGCTCAAAAATCACGAGTGGCTAAATGTGCCGACCCGCTTTGAGGCCGATCGTCTGGGTTCTCAGCCTTCTTTGCTATTTCTTCTAGATGACCTAACTCAGGCGATTTTTCTGGGTAGGCAATCAGCGCCGATAGCGGAAGATGCGTCGATTGCTGATCCGCTGAAGGTGCCGTTTCAAGAGCGGTTAGTGGAAACGCTGCGGTTCTATCAGACAGCGTGTTCGGGGCGGGTACGGGTGATTGCTACGGCTCGAAATGAGACAGAACCGGATGTCCCTGGCGTACTGAGTCCAGCGGAGATCTTGAATTTCAATCAGTTCCCTCAGTTTCGAGATTACTTTTCACACTATGAGCTTTTGAAGCCAGATGTAGACGATATTGCAGCGGTGCTAAGCAATCGCGCTCAAACTGCCAACATCTCAATTGAAACAGCAGACATTCCTCAAATGGCTCGCAAGAGCGATCGCAACTATCGCAACATTGTCGAACAGCTACGACAGGCTCATAGCCGTAGCCGCAATCTGAGTTTAGCCACGTTTGAAGAAACGCTTGCAGGTACCTGGACTGAGCGCTATCGAGCGGCAGTTGAACGATATCCACTAGCAGCCTATGTCTATGATGCAACGGCTCTGCTGCTGCAAGTAAATGTGGAGCTAAAAAAGTCAATTGTGCTGGCAACGGCTCGAATGTTGCTAACGCACAGGCTGAAGTTGGCTATCTGGCGATTTTGGCGGCTCCCAACCGTGCTGGACTATCTAATCCACTTTGAGGGCATTTTGACCCCAGCGGACGGACAGCTGGAGGCAAGGAGTACAGCCCCGCTCAATATTGGTCAGTATTTATCCAAGCTGAGCAAAATTTTGCAACGACTGACTGAACAAGATCCAGTTATAGGTCTTCAGTCATTAAAGGGATTTAGCCTGTTTATTTATCAAGCAGAAAGATACAAGTTAGCGCTAGATCTTTTTAATCAGGTCCTGATGTGTGAATCGAGAGATTCTGAAATCTTTTTTTTCAAGGGAAATACCTTATATTTTTTAGACTGCAAAGAGGAAGCCATTGCTGCTTATAAGCAGGCGCTGAGAATCAAACCAGACTTGCATGCAGCGTTCTATAACAAAGGGGTAGTTTTGTCTACTTTAGGCTACAAAGAGGAAGCCATTGCTGCTTATAAGCAGGCGCTGAGAATCAAACCAGACTTGCACGCAGCGCTTAACAACAAGGGGAGCGCGTTGTCTGCTTTAGGCCGCTATGAGAAAGCTATTACCGCTTATAAGCAGGCGCTGAGAATCAAACCAGACTTGCACGCAGCGCTTTACAACAAAGGGGTTGCGTTGTCTGCTTTAGGCCGCTATGAGAAAGCTATTACCGCTTATAAGCAGGCGCTGAGCATTAAACCAGACCTACACGAAGCACTCAACAACAAAGGAAATGCGTTTTATGCTTTAGGCCGCTATGAAGAAGCTATTACCGCCTATGAGCAGGCACTGAGAATCAAACCAGACTTGTACGAAGCGCTTCATAACAAAGGGGTTGCATTATCTGACTCAGGCCGCTACGAAGAATCCATTGTTGCCTATGAGCAGGCACTGAGAATCAAACCAGACTTGTACGAAGCACTTAACAACAAAGGGAATGCGTTTTATGCTTTAGGCTGCTATGAAGAAGCTATTACTGCCTATGAGCAGGCTTCAAGCATCAAACTAGACTTGCATGAAGCACTTGATAACAGAGGAAGTGCATTATCTGATTTAGGCTGCAAAGAGGAAACGTTAACGAAGCTTTGCGAAGCACTCGCCATCTTTGAGCAGACTTTAAGCATCAACTCAGACCCGCACGAAGCGCTTTACAACAAAGGGAATGCGTTATCTGATTTAGGCCAGTATGAGGAAGCTATTGTCGCTTATGAGCAGGCTTTGAGCATCAACCCAAACGATTACGCAGCGCTCCACAATAAAGGAGCTGCATTATCTGATTTAGGTCAGTATGAGAAAGCTATTGCCGCCTATGAGCAGGCTTTGAGCATTAACCCAGACTTGCACGAAGCACTCTACAATAAAGGGAATGCGTTATGTGCTTTAGGTTGCTATAAGGAAGCCATTGCCGCCTTTGAGCAGACTTTAAGTATTAAACCAGACAAGTACAAAGCGCTCTACAACAAAGGGAGTGCGTTATATACTTTAGGCCGCTATGAAGAAGCGATCGCTGCCTTTGAGCAGGCTCTGAGCATCAAACCAGACGATTATGAAGCTTTCTACAACAAAGGCACTGCGCTAGCTGCTTTTGGTCGCTATGAGGAAGCGATCGCCTGCTATGACCAGGCCGTAGCGATAAAATCGGACGATCACAAAGCGTCTTACAACAAAGCTTGTTGTTATGGTTTGCAGAAAGAAACTGAGTTAGCCATTGAATTTCTCAGTCGCGCCATTGAGCTTTCTTTTCTCTGTCGGGAAATGGCTAAAACGGACTCAAACTTTGATGCGATTCGAGATGATGAGCGATTTCAGAGTTTATTAAAAGACAATTAAGCAGTCAACATTTTTTTATAAAAAGAAAACTCTATGAAATCCGCTCAAGAAATTTCAGAAACTCTGGCTGAACCTGCTATCGAAACTTGTAAACATATTCTGGCTCAGCACTATGGCGATCGCTTGCGGTCGGTCATTTTGTATGGTTCAGCCGCCCGCCGAGAGCTGACTGATTCTAGCGATATTGATCTATTAGTTTTGCTATCACAACCCCTAGATTATTTCAAAGAGTTGAGAATTATTGTTGATTTGCTGTATCCGATGCAATTAGAAGCCAATCACTGGATTTCAGCAAAGCCAGCGGGTTTTGACGAATTTGAGGCAGGTATTAATCAACTCTATCGGAACGTAAAAAGAGAGGGTATTGCGCTATGAGTTATCCTGATGAAATTCAGGCATATTTAGAGCGCTCAGGAGCTTCCTTGCAGGCGGCAAAGATTCTTTTAGAATCGAGCCTATTCGATGATGCTGCTTCTCGTGCTTATTATGCTGCTTTCTATGCTGTCTCAGCCCTCTTAATCTCGCAACAGCTAACTTTTAACAGTCACAGTGGAGTACTGAGAGCATTTAGCTTACAGTTCGTCAAAACGCAGAGAATCGATAGACACTATGGACGCGACTTGAGTTGGCTTGCTGAATTACGACAAGTTGGAGATTATGGCGATCTGAAACATGTTTCTCTAGAAGAAGCTACGAAAGCAATACAAGTAGCAAAAAGTTTTTTAGAAAAAGCGCGTTTGCTGCTTGAGTCATAGAATTTAGATTGCTCAGTGAAGAGTATAGCGGACTAAAACTTGGACAAGAAACCTTAGGTTTTTGAAAATCACAGCGATCGCCCCTCGTTGCCCTTGGCTCAAAAATATTGACTCCAATTCCCAGACACGCTAATGTGTGGGCTTAACGGAGGTCTGCAACATTCTTCCCTGCGCCTGCGTTATTCCCAAAAATTTGTCCGCGCGAGACCCGAAGTTGCGACAACAACAACGGGCCTCTAACCCAGCCAGACTGACGTGACCAGTCCGGAAGCATGGGCTTGGGGTATTTTACTCTAGCCGCTCCGACTTGCAACACTCTGGCAAACGGGGCGGTAAATTTTTGGGTTTCCTTCCCTGACAACCAACCCAGGTGTGAAAACCCGCC
>JAAHIC010000517.1 GCA_010671965.1 Leptolyngbya sp. SIO4C5 | reverse complement strand
CTCAGTAGTCAGAACATCTTGCATCTGAGCAAAGCCGTCTTCTGGAATAGAGCTGCGGATCGACTGCTCAAAGTACTGCTGTTCTGCTGTCACCGGCTGACTTTCTTTTGCAATCGGATAGGCCCTGCTGGATAAGGTAGGGCTAGTAGCTACCGGGGTCATCCGCCCGGAGGCGCGCCATCCGCGATTGCCGCTGCGCGATCGCGACGGACTAACTGCTTCGTTAAAGCCGCTAGGCAGCTCGTGCGTGATTTTGACCTTGCCGTTTTCGCCAATCGTACGGACTTGGGTATTAGGCTGTCTGCCTCGCAGCAGGATATCTACCGTGTTCGCTACGTCTTCGTGGATGATCCAGCGCTGACGCTCCATCATTTCAACCGCAATTTCAAACGTGGGCGGTGCTTTGCGCTCTAGGACGCTTTTTTGACTGCCCCGCCGCCGCGCTTCATCATCTCCTAGCGTCACTGACTGAATGCCGCCGACTAGGTCAGATAGGGTAGGATTCTTGATCAGATTTTCGATTCGATTACCGTGGGCGGTACCCACAAGCTGCACGCCCCTCTCAGCAATAGTTCTAGCAGCCAAAGCTTCTAGCTCTGTGCCAATTTCATCGATCACAATTACTTCCGGCATGTGATTTTCCACCGCTTCGATCATGACTCGATGCTGCAGCTCCGGTTGAGCCACCTGCATCCGCCGCGCCCGACCGATAGCCGGATGAGGAATATCGCCATCGCCCGCAATTTCGTTGGACGTATCGATAATGACTACCCGCTTGAGCAAGTCATCGGCCAAGACGCGAGCAATTTCTCTCAGCGCCGTCGTTTTTCCTACCCCCGGACGCCCCAGCATCAGAATAGATTTGCCGGTTTCCACTAAATCTCGAATCAGACCAATAGTGCCAAAGATGGCGCGGCCCACCCGGCAGGTAAGACCAATCACTTCCCCAGAACGGTTGCGCATAGCGCTGATGCGGTGCAAAGTTTGCTCAATGCCAGCTCGATTATCGCCGCTGAAATGACTGATATGGTCGATGCACTGGTTGAGGTCAGCCTTAGAGACAACTTCTTCTGATAAATACTCGGCCCCTTCTGGAAAACGCGCTTCAGGCCGCCGCCCTAAATCCATGACGATCTCAATTAACTGGTTGCGCTGGGGATGATGCTCTACAGCCTCTCGAATGCTGACGGGAAGTACCTCAATGAGCCGATCCAAATCATCTGTAACAGCCGCTTGAGAGATAACGGCGGTCTGATCCGAATTCGCTGAGATATTGGCATTCATGTCGGAAGCAGTGTTGCTGTTCGGACTGACCATAAGCCTATCAGGTGATGAAATAAGTACTAAAAGTTAGAGCAATCCAGAAAAACGAACTGGGTAAAATCCAAGCTGTTGCGATCGATAAGATGACCGGCGCTGCCTGCTTGAGCTGTCCGACTAAACCTGTGGCTAAGTCGATTGCTTGCTTGAGTAACCTGGGGGAATCTTCTAGCTGCTGCTGTTGCTTTGGATATGCCTGAGCTGAGACGGCTGAGGGAAGAGACGGTTCAAGCTGATTGATAATTGGTGCTAATAGCGATCGCGCGTAGCTGCCGTAGGCAACGCCAGCTACGGTAGGCAACTTTGTCAGGCGCTGTGGGTGGGGCAGCAAATCCAGCGATCGCAGCTTATCCACCGTGTGCTGATTAGTCCCTCCTGCTAGCTGAACGTACCCTGGCAAATCAGTGGCTAAAAGCTTCTGTCCTAGCCTGATCGCCGCGTGCGTTGTGCCCTTACCAATATCACCGCTCATCGGTCTACCGTCAGCTTGCCAAACTAGCGGCCTGTCTAGCGGCTGCATCATTTCCCACAGATGCTGCAAATAGCGTCCTAAGCCCGGTGCGTCAGGGCAGCTCACCGCCAAAACCTTTAGCTGCGAGCGGTGAGGACGAATAACCCGCCACAGGCGCTCAAAGTCTGCTTCCCGGCCAACCTGCGTATGGATTTCAATCGCATCGACTCCCATCAGAACTGAAGCGTTTATGGCTGCAGGAGTAGAAACGTAGGTTTGAGTGGTAATGTGCTGACTGGGGCAAACCGGCAGACAGCGCCCACACCCATAACAAAGTTCGCTAATAACGCCGGCAAAGCTGCCGCTGTTCTGCTGTGGAAAGGTAATAGCCTCAGCCGGACAAATGGACTCGCAGGGACGATGACAGCCCGGAGGACAGTCGCTGAACTCAAAAGCGGCCTTCCTAAAATGCGGATCTTCCCCATCGTTGAGGCTGACCATGAGCCAGGGGCGAACAAATTCAGCCGCAGCGGGAGAGTATGCCTGAGTAGTTGCTAAATTTTCGGCGACATCGAGAGCCGCCTTAACCGCTGCCACTACAGCCGGATCTGACGCAACATCAATACAGTCAGCTCCTGCTAGCGCATAGGCCAGCGCTAAATTTCTTACGGCAGGAAGGTGCTGATAGCTGGCGCCGCAAATAAGCTTAAACCAGTGACCTTCCTTGAGGGCAGTCAGAGGAGAATACAGTTTGCTCACCCTTCTATGCTAATGGGTTATTGCAAAAATGAGGCGATCGCTATAGCCGTTCCGCAGCAGCTCGTAGGCTAACAATATGTCAGGTGGCTTAGAGAGCCTGTGCTAAAGGCATCCAGCTAAAAACGCGATCGCCTCCCATTTCAACTACCACTTTTACCTGCGGGGCAATTTTGGGCAGATTCGTCAAATACTGCACTTCCTGATGGGAAAGGATATTGCCTTCTAAAATCCAAACCAACAACCCTTTCGACTGGGCCGGTAAAGACTCAAGACGATAGCTCAAAATAGGCGGCACATAGTAGGTATAGCCTACGGCAGCAGACTGACCCGTCGTCTTCTTGCCCAGATGGGGCGGTCGAACGCCGTGCACCCCCATCAGATAAGCAGAAAGATCCCCCAGTCCGCGAGCGGTAATGCTGAAGGTTTCATAGCCTGCAGCCCTAAGCCGCCGCCGATAGCGTCCTTCAAACCCTCCCTCTAGCGGCACCTTAACCGCCAAGGCCCCAGATTGCTCCAACCCTTGAATGAATTTTTTGCCCGTAATCAGGAGTGACATAGATAGCGAGTAGCTGCTTAAAGTGCAATAACTGTACAGTCATCTTAAATATATATCACCTAGATTCGCGTCAGTCCGTAGGTGAGCTTCGACCCAGTGCAGACCAGCAAGCGTTATTTCAGTTCTGACGCTTTCAGGCGGCAAAAACCGCTAAAAGAAAAAAGAAAAAAGCTAACCCCCCTAGACAAAGCGCTGCCGAATCAGTAAGCTATTTAATTGTCGCCAAAAACGGATACTGAGCGGTATATCTGTTCAAGTCCAGGTGACTGCTTACCATTTTTGACCGTGTATCTGCTGTTGTTTGAGCCTCATCTTTGTTTTTGGGCAGACAGGCTAGGTTGGTCAGGTTTAAGCGATCGCGACGACTAGCAAATCTGTAATCTGCTGCTGAGCAGCCAACGCAGATTTTTAATAGTTTTCGAAGCGTCCTGTTTTGGTGTGCGGACTATCTGATAGGCTGCTGCCTTGCACTGTGTAAAAACGGAGAGATCTCATCGTGTCTGTCGGTATTCTTGGAACAAAGCTTGGCATGACCCAGATCTTTGATGAAGCAGGGAATGCAATCCCCATCACGGTGATTCAAGCCGGTCCCTGCGTCGTCACTCAGGTCAAAACTAAGCAAACTGATGGTTATTCTGCGGTGCAGATTGGCTATGGCGAAGTGGCTGTTAAGGCGCTCAATAAGCCAGAGTTAGGGCACCTCAGCAAGTCTGATGCTCCTCCCCTACGGCATCTTAAGGAATATCCGATGACGGGGACGGAAAATGAGTTTCAGCTAGGCCAGCAGCTCACCGCTGATCTGTTTGAGCCAGGTCAATTGGTAGACGTAGCAGGCACCAGCATTGGTCGCGGCTTTGCCGGTTATCAAAAGCGCCATAACTTCAAGCGCGGCCCCATGTCTCACGGTTCTAAAAATCACAGAGCACCGGGTTCAACCGGCGCTGGAACAACACCGGGACGAATTTATCCGGGTAAGCGTATGGCAGGCCAGCTTGGAGACAAAAAGGTAACTGTCCGTAAGCTGAAGGTT
>JAAHIC010000516.1 GCA_010671965.1 Leptolyngbya sp. SIO4C5 | reverse complement strand
ACATCCCGATACGGTCTATAGCGTCAGTTTCAGTCCCGATGGCAACACCTTGGCCTCGGGTAGTGAGGACGGCATGGTGAAGCTGTGGGACAAAGATGGTACCTTACTCAATACCCTCGAAGGGCATCGTAGCTTTGTCTATAGCGTCGGTTTCAGCCCCGATGGCAACACCTTGGCCTCGGGTAGTTCTGACGGCACGGTGAAGCTGTGGGACAAAGATGGTACCTTACTCAATACCCTCGAAGGGCATCGTAGCTTTGTCTATAGCGTCGGTTTCAGCCCCGATGGCAACACCTTGGCCTCAGGTAGTTCTGACGGCACGGTGAAGCTGTGGGACAAAGATGGCACCTTACTGACCACCCTAGAAGGACATCGTGATAGTGTCAGGAGCGTCAGTTTTAGCCCTGATGGCAACACCCTGGCGTCGGGCAGTTCTGACGGCACGGTGAAGCTGTGGGACAAAGATGGCACCTTACTCAATACCCTCGAAGGACATCGCGGTTGGGTCAGGAGCGTCGGTTTCAGCCCCGATGGCAACACCTTGGCCTCGGGTAGTTCTGACGGCACGGTGAAGCTGTGGGACAAAGATGGCACCTTACTCAATACCCTAGAAGGGCATCGTGGTTGGGTCTGGAGCGTCAGTTTCAGCCCCGATGGCAACACCCTGGCCTCGGGCAGTTCTGACGGCACGGTGAAGCTGTGGGACAAAGATGGTACCTTACTCAATACCCTAGAAGGGCATCGTAGCTCGGTCTATAGCGTCAGTTTCAGCCCCGATGGCAACACCCTGGCCTCGGGCAGTTCTGACGGCACGGTGAAGCTGTGGGACAAAGATGGCACCTTACTGACCATCCTCGAAGGGAATAGCGGTAGTGTCAGGAGCGTCAGTTTCAGCCCCGATGGCAACACCCTGGCCTCGGGCAGTGAGGACAATACGGTGAAGCTGTGGCCGCTGGATATGGAGTCGCTGCTGGCCTGGAGCTGCGACTGGCTGCACGACTATCTCTCAACCAATCCCAACGTCACCCAAGCAGAACGCGATCTGTGTGATATTCCCGCCCAAGCCCCGGAGCCAGACATTCAGCCTCGCCTCGGCCAAACCGCCGCCACCCTAGACATCGCCTTTCGTCAACTGAAAAACCAAATCACCAGATCCCAGGTTTTTTCAAAAAACCTGGGATCTCGGCTTCCCCTTGCCGATCGCTCCCGCTCACTCATCTAGCAGCAAACCTCGCCAACGCTGTTCTAGCCGCCCCGCCTCCGCCTCCACAAATAGCCGATAATCCTGCTCAGCCCCGACTCGCCGCCGCACCGCCTCAAACTGAGGCAGCGTCCCTTGTCGCAGCCCTACATATTCTGGATAGCTAGAAAACTCCCAATCCTCGGCCCGCGCCACCAAGCCCGCCTTTACCGGATTCAAGTGAATATACCGCGACAGATGTAGCAAATACGCTTCTTCGTTCACCAAAATTGCCCGAAATGGCCCCTGAAAGAGGCTCCCGTAGCGATTCAAACGGCGATTGATCGCCTTCGTATACGACAGGGAGAGCAATCCCATCTGTTCTGATAGATTGCTCTCGCGCAGACACACCAAAAAGTGATAGTGATTCGGCATCAGGCAATAGGCCATCACCTGCAGCGTTTGCTCAGCTAGATAGTGGCGAAACCGTTTGAGAAAAAACAGATAGTTCTCCCGACCAAAAAAGATCGCCTGACGGTTATGCCCGCGATTGTAGAGATGGTAGTAGCAGCCTGGCATAAAGGCCATTTTACGACGTGGCATAGGTTGAGCGATCGCGGAAATCTACCCTAGAGTTCCCTTACATCCTCAAGACCCCAAGACCCCAGGGTTTTTAGAAAACCCTGGGGTCTGCCCCAACCCGATCGCCTCACTTCACCCAATCCAAACCCGCTTCAGCAACACCCGAATCACCTCGCCCACCTTGCCCGTCGGCACCGGCGGACACCAGTCATTCGCCTCCGCAAAACGGCGATTGTGCAAATCATGGACGATCGCTTTCACCGCCTCCGGCGAACCCGACACCGTCACCCTGGCGATCTCAGCTCTGGGCACGTCTGCCAGCTCTGGCTGAACCGCTGAGGTTTCAACTGAAAGCGGCGAGGTTTCAAGAAAGTTTTGATGCATTTCTAAGTAATTTAATGAAAGATGACTACATAAATATAGTCACTTTTGGCTTCTCTGTCTATATAAATGTAGTCATTTACTTAGCCTTAATTCCTCTGAAATGATTGAGGCGCAGTTCAAGGTCAGCAGTTTATGGGCCGAGCCGGACAAGCGCTCAGACAGATTCTTGACGACTACAGCATCAGTCAAAACAAGCTAGCTACCACGCTGGGCGTGAGACGGTCTGTTGTTTACCGTTGGTTCCACGAACTTACCGATCCCACTGCTGAAACCGTGGCCGATATTGTCAAAGCCCTCAAGACCCTCGATCCGCAGGCTGCTGAAGCGTTTGTGCAGCTCTATCTGGGTGACTTATTGAAGTAAGGAGCGCGATCGCCCTGTTTAAGCACAAACCATAATCAAGCTCAAGGAGTCGGCTTGCTGCCGTTGCTCGCCGTGAGGCTAAAAGCGCGGAAATGCTGCGCCTGTTCCTCAATGCGGCTGGCAATGCGATCGCAGACAAGCTGACACAGCTCAAAGGTCAAATTGTCAGAGACGCTGTAATAAGCTGAAGTGCCTTCAGTGCGACGGGTCAAAAAACCGGCCTGCAACATCACCTTCAGGTGCTTAGAAACGTTTGCCTGACTGGTTTCTGTCGCCTCGACCAGTTCTTGAACGCACCTTTCCTGATGGCGTAGCAGATTCAACAGTCGCAAACGCATTGGTTCGCTAAGAATGCTGAAATATTCAGCTACCTGCTGGACCACTTCTGTGGATACAGGCTCCATGAACATTCACTCCGAACGTGCTGTGAAGGAACGATCCCCGCTATTTTAGCAGTCTATTGGGTAACACCGATATTCCGCTCTGGCTGGCGATAGGTTTAGCGGCGAGCGTGATTCTACCTAGACTGCCCAATTTCAGCGGTAATGTCACAGGATACTAACTTAACAAGTGAAGCGATATATTGCCCTTTAGTTCCATTTGCTCTGAGCATCACCCCAAAGATTATGACAGCTTTACGGAACCGTTTTTTTGTTTACTGTAGTCATTAGGAAATAGTTAGTTGATATCGAGGCGATCGCCGATGACCTCCATTGGATACTGGTTAGCCGCTGCCCTAGAAGCCGCTCACAACAACATGCGGTTCATGACCTGGAACTCCTTTCTAGCCATCATTCCGCTGCTTTTAAGCATTTGGCTCTTTCGCAGCCGCCAGCTCAAGCCTGTCCCTTGGCTCATTGGCTTTGCCGCCTTTATTGCCTTCTTGCCCAACGCCCCTTATGTCCTCACCGACATTATTCATCTGGTTCACGACATTCGCGACGGCTACTCCATCTGGATTATTACCCTAGTTTTGGTGCCCCAATATCTGCTGTTTATGGCAGTAGGATTTCAGGCTTATGTCGTCTCTTTGATTAATCTGGGCTATTTTCTGCGCCGCCGCCGCCTAACCCGGCTGATTGTGCCCACAGAGCTATTTATCCATGCCCTATCAGCGATCGGCATCTATCTGGGACGGTTTCAGCGCTTTAATAGCTGGGATATCGTCACCCAGCCGGAACCACTTTTCCACAACCTGCTGTCAACCCTGATGGCGCAGCGACCCGCCGCCATTATGGTCGTCACCTTCTGCGTCATTACCGTGCTCTACTGGCTGCTGAAGCAGGTAACGCTGGCGCTGGCGTTCTATCTCCAGTCGCTACGCCAGACCAAAAACGAAGAACTTAATGTTTAGTCAATTGCCCGCTGTCGGCTTCCTTCCCCTAGCTGCTGAATCAGCGTCCACGCCGCCCAGGCAAATCCATAGGCTAAGAGGATACTGCTGGTAACCGTCATCACCGCAAAGGGCGACAGCATCGCAATCAGGACAACGCTCAAAATTAAGAGGGACAGGAGTGATTTGTCCATCAGTATCCTCCGGTTTGTGGGGATCTTCACTTCCATCTTACAAATGCGAAAGTCTCCCTTTGGATCGCTGGGAACAAGATCC
>JAAHIC010000515.1 GCA_010671965.1 Leptolyngbya sp. SIO4C5 | reverse complement strand
CTTCAGCCTAGTAAATTTCTTCAAATATTCTTTTAATGCTATGTAGACGATCTCAGAGATCATTTACATAGCATTAAAAGAATATTTGAAGAAATTTACTAGGCTGAAGCGTTAGTCACAGTCTGCATTATTAGAATCGACCTCAGCCTCTTCAGCATTTAAACTTTCAACACTGAGAGTAATATCGCCACCTGGCTCGTTTGATGTACAAAGAACAGCAGTTGTTGTTGCATTTCCACCAACATCCTCAAAGGTATAGGTAGCTCCTGCAAAGCTCAATAAAACAGGGTCAACTGGTACTGCAAAAACAGCTACACCGTATCCGAATTCCTCTGTATTTGGATTCGTCGAGGCTACTCCACCGAGTCCGTCCAAAGTATTTGTATCGCTGCCATCACCATAGTTGTAAAACTCAGTAATGACCTTAACTCCCAAGCCTAGCCCTGTAATTTCAGTCGAAAAGTGAGGCTCTTCTAGACGATAGGCTTGCTGAGCGCGGTTAATAGAACCGACATAGGTTTGCGCTTCAGACTGACGGGCGCGGTTGGCTTGGTTGAGGAAGGCGGGTAGGGCGATCGCGGCGAGGATACCAATAATGATGATTACAACCAGTAGCTCAATCAGGGTGAAACCTTCGTTGCCTTTTTTCTTGAACAGATGCTGGAGTAGCTTAGCTTTGAGATCGGTTTTCATGTGGAGTCTCCTTAAGGTGCTTGAATCGGGGTTTGTCTAGCTCCTGGAGCTATGCTACCCAGGCATAAACAAGCCGATATCACATTGGACTAAAAAGTTTTTGGAAAAAGCCAGACTATTTTCCAGCAGGTCGCGCTGCGCGACTCCGTTCTCTGTTGGCTGCTTGGCAATTTAGAACCGCTCTACATCAGAAAACTGCTGGTTTGCCTGTGCCCTAGCTGCTTCGCCGCAGGTGCGAGGGGTGGGAAAGATTTTCGTGGGGTTAGCCAGTTCTTTCGGGTTGAACGTATGGCGCACCCACTGCATGGTTTCCAAATCAGCAGCGCTAAACATATGGGGCATATAGCAGCGCTTATCAGCCCCAATGCCGTGTTCACCGGAGATGCTGCCGCCCACCTCAACACATAGCTTCAGAATTTCGCCGCCCAGTGTTTCCACCGCTTCGAGCTGTCCTAGAACTGAGTTGTCATAGAGGATCAGCGGATGTAGGTTGCCATCTCCGGCGTGAAATACATTTGCCACCCGGTAGCCATACTTGTTGCCCAGCGCTTCAATTTCTTGCAGCACATGGGGTAACTGCGTTCGAGGAATGACGCCATCTTGCACGTAGTAGTCAGGGCTGAGCTTGCCCATCGCTGCGAAGGCGGCTTTGCGGCCTTTCCAGAGGCGCAGGCGGGCAGCAGGATCGGTAGCGATCGCAATATGGCGCGCTCCGTTTTGATGACAGAGAGCCTGAACGCGATCGCTCATGGCCTCCACTTCTGCCGTCAGTCCGTCGATTTCAATCAGCAAGATGGCTGTGGCATCGCGGGGATAGCAGTCCAGTAGCACCACATCTTCTACCGCATTGATGCTGAAGTTGTCCATCATCTCCATCCCCGCCGGAATGATACCAGCGCTGATGATATCTGAAACAGTTTCACCGGCTGCCTCTACGGTGGTGAAGTCTGCCAGCAAGACCTGTACCGCTTCCGGCGCTTTCAGAATCCGGAGGCGAATTTCGGTGGCAATGCCCAATGTCCCCTCGGAACCGACAATCACTCCGGTGAGGTCATACCCTGGCATCTCCGGCACAGGCCCCCCCACATCTATAATCTCGCCATTGGGTAGCACCAGCTTCAGCCCCAGTACATGATTCGTGGTGACGCCGTACTTGAGGCAGTGGACACCCCCAGAATTTTCAGCAATATTGCCGCCGACGGAGCAAACGCTTTGGCTAGAGGGATCAGGCGCATAGTAAAAGCCCGCACCGCTGACGGCCTGCGTCACCCAGTTATTGATTACTCCGGGCTGCACCACCACCTGCTGATTGGCTAAATCCACTGCTAGAATCTGGTTCATCCGGGCCAAACCAATCAGCACGCAGTCTTCTAGCGGCAGCGCCCCGCCAGAAAGCCCGGTTCCGGCCCCCCGCGCCACGAAAGGTACGTCGAAGCGATCGCACACTTTCACTACCGCCGCCACTTCCTCAGTTGTGCGTGGCAGCACAACTATCGCTGGCCGCTGACGATAGCTGGTCAAGCCGTCGCACTCATAGACCAGCAGTTCCTCTTTACGGCGAATCACGTTATCTGCGCCGATCACCTTTTCCAGCGCCTTGTAAATAGGTCGCCAGTTGCGCTGCTGAGCAGGCAGGTTAAGTGTTGCTGTCATTGGAATTAAGTCAAGATGAGGGTAGGGACTACCTCTTCTGTCAAGCCTACCCTATCTTGAATAGCTACGAAGCGGTTTTAGCAGACTTGCGGGCAGGCTTGACCTGGTTAATGCCGCTCAAGAACATGGGCACCAGCTTCTCCATGAAGGCTTGGGGATCGCGCTGCCAAGCGCGTTGGGCTGCTGTGAGCCGGGTTTGCTGCAGGTCAGGAGCCAGAAGCGTCAGAGGTAGACGCTCAGCAATATACTGCGGGCGCTCCCAGACGGGTAGCGTATTGGCAATTTCAACTAGCTTGCTGACCCGGCGTAGTTCTGCCCCTAAAGTGATGTCCATGCCAGACTCATAGGCGGCCTGCTCGATGGCCGCATACTTAAGCCGCGCCTGCTCCACCTTGCGGCGATGAACCGGGCTTTTACGGGCAATTTCTGCCAAGCGGCGAGTCCCCCAGCGCACATGTCCGGCTTCTTCAGGTAAAATTCGCTCGATGGTTTCGCGGATCTTGATATTCTCTTCGGTTTGAGGTGCCTGCTTCAGGGCGTGAATGTGAGCGGAAAAGTATTCACAACCGCGCTTTTCGGTGACGTTGATAGCGGCGAGGGCGGAAATGATGCCGTCTTCTTTTTGCTCAGGAGAGCTGAACTGCTCTTGATCCAGCAGGCGCTCAAATTCGTCAATGTAAGAAGATCCAGGAGGCGTATTGATTTCTGCGCCTAGATCTAGCAGCAGATCGGTTAGCCAGTAAGCGTGACGGGCTTCGTCGGCAATGTGGTGCGACAGGTCTTGCACTAAATCGCGCGGCTCGCCGTTGAGGGTTTCAATCAGATCGGTCAGGTCTTTACAGCTACGCTGCTCGTTGTAGCGGTAGCGGTTGATCGTGATGAGGTGAATTTCGCGATCGCTGACGACTCGGTTGAGAATATCACGGGCACTCAGCGCGTTTTGCAGTTTGCGAGGATAGGCGACAGTCATTGGAATATTTCAGTTTGTGAAACACTATTAATGATCGTAACGCACTTCTTTTTTTCAGGGGGGTGACTGCCCTCAGGCGATCGCAGATTCGTTCGATAGATTTATCAGGGTAATATCGACTTTGAAAATTCCAGCCAGAGATGGCTGGTTGAACAAATCACTGCCCATACTCAAACTATGCTTGCCCCTGCCTCTCGTCCCTCGCTGCGGCTGTTTTTAGACTCTGCCGAGGTGCATCAGTGGTCTAACTGGCTGCCGACAGGACTGTTCTACGGTGTGACCACCAATCCGCTGTTGCTGGAGCGGGCTGAAACAGCCTGTACTGTAGACAAGCTGCACCATCTAGCGGAAACTGCTTTTTCTCTAGGCGCTCAAGAAATGCAGCTACAGACTTGGGGGGACGATGTCTCTACCCTAGTCGAACGGGGCCAGCAGCTTGCTGCTGGCGATCGCCGCATTGTAGTTAAAGTCCCCATCACTCAGACAGGAACAACGGCAGCCACTCAGCTAATCGCTCAAGGCATTCGGGTGACGCTAACGGCGGTTTATGCCCCGCAGCAGGTCTTGATTGCAGCCGCCCTCGGTGCTGACTACGCCGCTCCCTACCTGGGCCGCATCAACGATCTGACGGGACAGGGACGCAAGAGCTTAGTGACGATGCAGCAGGCGATCGCCAGTTTGCATAGCTCAACTCGCCTGCTAGTGGCCAGTATTCGCAGCGTTGAGGCTATGACTTTCCTAGCCACTCAGGGCTGTAACACCTTTACCTTTACCCCCGCGATCGCCGCTGAGCTTTTTGACGTGA
>JAAHIC010000514.1 GCA_010671965.1 Leptolyngbya sp. SIO4C5 | reverse complement strand
TTTCCAACAAAATAGAGCAGAAAGCCATCCAGGACCTCCTGCTTGTAACAAATTTTGTTGGAAGTTGATCATCTTTCAGTACCTGATGCTGCTGTATATCCTCTTGGGGTATTTCATCTTGATTGTCTCCAGTAGGGTTTTGCTTGTGAAAAAAGGCAATAGCAGCAATCAGCAATGAAAAAATCTCTAAAACTAATGAAAGCTGCGTTATTGGGACAGTAAGCAAAATGAGTGCTTCAACAATCAGTTCAGCCAGTTCCAAGACCATCTCCATATCAAGGCTGAAAAGCTGTTGCAAAGCTTGAAAAAGCTGATTGGGAGAGCCCTGAAGAATGAGTGACCAATAGACTCCCATATGCGCCTCCTTCTGATTCAGACCTCCTCACAGTAATTGAGACAAATATCCAGATACAAACGCCATAGTCTGATGCTGTACAGTCAATCACAGCAGGGTTTTGAGTGGTTTTGGGCACCCCAGGAAGTTTTGAGGTGGCTCAAGAATTTTTCAAGCTTTTTGAACATCTACCACCTAAGAGAGCTATGCCTAAGCTTAATTTCGGTCCTATATCACGCGATAGAGCGAAGTGCTTATTCGAAGTACTCTTGGATTGTGCCGAGATTCCTAACCTTGATAGAGATCTACTAGAACTGAGACCAGAATGGGACAACAGTCCTCCAAGGCTAATCTTTACAGCTTCAAGGGCAAATCTTGTCGAATTAGTAAGGCGTCACAGCTATCAAGATGAATTGACTGAAGAGCAGATTAGTACAGCTCTCACCGGACATCTTGGGGAACAATTTTTAGGGATAGCCGAAGATCAGCGCCCGATTCGGCACGGACAGAGTTTTCACTTTAGCTTGAAACTTTGGTCCCGTGAAAAGGGTGAAAATCTTCTAAGATTTGAAGAGGAGTGGAACCGGAGACTACAAGAAGGAGCTAGTCCTGCTTCTCTGCCGCCTGATGAGGATCTGCCAGAACCTGATAATTATTCAGACTCTGTGCCAGAGTATGTGACCAGGCCCGGACTTCAAAACCTTTGTGAGCTATTGCAACAATCAGGCGCTTTAATCCGGATTACAGCTCCTAGACTCATGGGCAAAACATCCTTAGTCCGGAATATCCTTCAAGATTCAAGTCTTAAGAGCTTTGAATCAGTCCATCTCAGCTTTAAACTTTTTCAAAAAAGTGTCCTCACGTCCGAAAAGTTTCCTAGATTATTTTGTGCTTGCGTCGCAGATAACTTGAACTTAGACAAGCGTTTAGACGACTTTTGGGATGAAGATCTGACTGGCAACACTAATGCTACTAACTATTTTCAACGATACTTATTAAACAAGATTAATAAGCCATTGATTTTAATTCTAGACGATATGGATGCCATCTTTGAAAGGTCTGAGATTGCCGATAGCTTCTGTGGCTTGCTGCTTCACTGGAATGATCAGGCACGTCGGGGCGATCGGTTTTCGCGTCTCTGGCAAAAACTACGGTTAGTCATTGTTCATTCAACTAATATCTATGGTGAACTCGACATCAACACCTCACCCCTCTCAGGGGTAGGGGAAGTCTTTGAAATTCCTGAATTCGAATTAGAAGAAGCGCATACACTAGCCAACCGTTATCAACTTAGCCTGGAAAGTCCAGACATCGAAAAATTGCTGGCACTTGTTGGCGGACATCCTTTTTTACTTGAATTGGCGTTTAGGAAACTGCAACAAAGCACACAAAGTCTTGAGCAAATTCTGGAAGAGGCTTTTACAGAGACAGGGGTTTACCGCAGCCATTTAAGAGAGAAATTGAATGCCGTGCGCTCGGCAGAAAAGGCCGAGCTGTTGATAGAAGCCTTTAAATCCGTCATTAGCACAGATGAGCCAGTCGCCTTAGATCCCATTCTGGGATTCAAGCTCGAGGGGATGGCACTTGTTAAACACAGTAAGTGTGGTAAGGGCTTTGTTGTTCGCTGTCTGCTGTATCAAAACTATTTTCAAAAACATCTGCTGTCTGATTGGAGTTGCTTAGAAGGTGAAAATTCATGACGAATAGTCATTCATTCTATCAAGTTGGGGGAACCTTGCCATTTGACTATCCTAACTATGTTGAACGGCAGGCTGACAAAGATCTCTACTTCAGTATTAAAAATGGCAAGCTCTGTTTTATCTTCAATTCTCGACAAATGGGCAAGTCTAGCCTGGAAGTACGGACTCGAAAGCAACTTGAAAAAGACGGTTTTTCAGTGGGTTTACTCGATTTAACGAATATCGGTACCCAAAACGTTGCACCTAATGCATGGTACAAATCGCTGGCGGATTCGCTGGTTAACAGTTTTAACCTAAATATAAATCTTTCGAAGTGGTGGCGGGAACATGCAGATTTAACGCCTATTGCTCAACTGAATAACTTCTTTGAGAAGGTCCTGCTAAGGCAAACTTCAAAGCAAATTTTGATTACCCTTGACGAAATCGATGGTGTCTTGAGTCTGAACTTCCCAACAGATGACTTTTTTGCCTTTATCCGAGCTTGTTACAATCAGCGCAGCAGTCATAAGGAATATAGACGCCTCAATTTCGCCTTGTTTGGGGTTGCCACCCCTTCGCAACTAATTGAAGAAAATGTACGAACACCATTTAACATTGGAGAGGCCATTGAACTCACTGGGTTTTCTCTTGAGGAAGCTCAACCCCTAGCCCAGGGGTTGGAGGCATATGTAGACAATCCTCAAGCTACTCTTGCAGAAATTTTAAGGTGGACAGGCGGACAACCTTTCTTGACTCAAAAGCTCTGTGCTTTGATAACCAAGGAAAACGACTTCATCATTGCGGGTCAAGAACCGGACGCGATCGCTCGACTAGCTGAGTCGAAGGTGATCCAAAACTGGGAGAATCAGGATCAACCTGATCATTTAAAGACAATTCGCAATCGAATTATCAAGAGTAAACAAAGAACCTTTAGATTATTAGCGTTATACCAACAAATTCGTCAGAACGACTCGGTTCCAGCCGATAATTCGGTAGAACAGTCGGAGCTTCTGCTGACAGGACTGATTACACGGAAAGCTGGTCAACTCGAACTCTATAATCCAATTTATCAACGCGTCTTTGATGAGACCTGGGTTCAGCAAACCTTAGAGAGCCTGCGTCCATACGTAGACGATATGCGAGCCTGGCTTAAAACAGGTTGCGAAGATGAGTCACGTCTTTTGACAGGGCGAGCATTAAAAGATGGAGAAGCGTGGGCAGATGCCTATTCCTCCTATATCACGGAGGAGGACCAACAGTTCTTAGCCAGTAGCCGGGCTTATACTGAGCGCCTGAGGCTGGCCCTGTCGGAGGAGATTTCGACTGCGAAAGAAGAGGCAAAAAGGATTTTAGATCGCTATGCGGTTGAGGTTGAAAACATTTCGGATCGTCCGCCAGCGGTCATTCAAGCCATTAAAACCTGGGCTGATTCTCAACCCTCGCTGGTTCGAGCAGTCTGTGAACTACTCACCGAACAGCCCAATATTCATATTCCAACAGGGGAAGAAGCAACCTATATCGAGGCAATTATCTTAGAAAAGCTACGGCATCATGATCTAGCCGCAGAGCATCTCCGAGAAATTCAGGACTCGCTAAGAAAAGATGAACGATTTGAAAACTTGCTTGAGCTCTACAAATTGATTCTAGATCAGGGAGAGATTACAGCCGATGGTAGCCTAGACCAAAGGATTTTACTTCAGATTGGCCTCATTACGCTTGAAGATGAAAAGCTGAAGGTATCCAATCAGATTTATCAGTATTTCTTTAACCAGGACTGGTGCGACGACATTAGAGAACGGAAATTTATTGATCGATATGAGATTATTGAAACTTTAGAAGCCAGCGCTGTCGACGAAGTGGATATCAGTCACTTGATCCAAGCTTATTTGGTAGAGGACTCAATACGCCCTGACGATGAAAAATTTGTTTTAAAGCAAATACAACTGAATATTGAAGCAGAGGATGCTGATTTATGGTTGAAGGTCCGACGGCTATTTAATAGCAGGATCCGAGAGCTGGTTAAATTAAATTCTCTTAAAAACGCGTGTGTCTCAGAGCTTGAAGGGAAATCTCCATTTTGTGCTGTTCCTTATATTGTTTATAAATATGTTGGAGGGCTTAAGATTTAGATA
>JAAHIC010000513.1 GCA_010671965.1 Leptolyngbya sp. SIO4C5 | reverse complement strand
GCCCTTGCACTACAGCATGATTTGATACTAAATAACACGCGATGCTCATTTTCAAGAAGTGGAGAGTCTGAGAACCGCAGTGTGGTGAATAAAGCCGCCGCATCACAGCCCGGTCGAAGCGGACTGCCGAAAGTTCCCGACGTGGATGCAGAGGTCGCCGACAGTCGCTCAGTCGGAACGTTAGACTTCCTGAATTTCCAATCCCAATCCGCCAGATTGAGAGCATGCTGAGAAGCCACAAGGTTATGGTTACGAGATTCATAGTTTTGTGTTGAAAATTACAAACTTGACGAGGTACGAGTATGTCATTCGAGCGTGTCCGCCGATCCAAGTCCCAAAGTCCCCAGTCCTCGTCAAGCACGTCTCAGTTTGCACCTCGTCCGTTTTCTGTCCAGGAACCTAAACGCCTTCCAACACAGGAAGATATAGAGAACGAAGCTCTTCAGCAAAGTAAGTTTGAGGCGTCTGGACTCCAGCTAAAGGAGAAGCACGGCACCATCGCGCCTGTAGAGCAAGAAAGGCTGGGTGTGCTGCAAGCCAAGATGGATAGTTTCTGGGCGCAGCGCATGGAACGAGCAAAAGCGCAGCCCAACTTGTTGGAAATTCTCATCCGCAATTCTCAAGCAACACAGACGACTGAATCCCAAGCACCTGTTCAGTCAAACACGATACAAGCGAAAAGCGATACAACAGGCGATCGCCCAGAGTCATCTGTGGAACAGCCACTTCATAAAACTGGCTTGCCCGGTGTTCTCAAAGCAGGAATTGAAAATCTGTCAGGATATTCGTTAGATGATGTCAGGGTTCACTACAATTCGCTAAAACCTGTTCAATTGCAGGCACTTGCTTATACCCAAGGAAGTGAGATTCATGTTGCCCCTGGGCAAGAGCAACATTTACCGCATGAAGCATGGCATGTGGTGCAACAGGCGCAAGGGCGGGTACGTCCGACGACACAGTTAAAAGGGGTAGGGGTGAATGATGACACTGGGCTGGAGCAGGAGGCGGATGTGATGGGGAAGAGGTCGTTGCAGATGCGCCATTCGAGACAATTGAAAGCAAATGCGATGCCCACGAATCATGCTGTCGGAGAGAGATACTCTGCATTTGTGGATTACCATTGCGAGGAGGTTGCACAACCGAAGTTATTACATGAGGCTCGAAGCAAACCCACTGCCGCGCAAAATCTTAAACTCGCACCCTCTGCTGCCAGCTATTTTGCCCCGGTTATCCAGAGGGAGATTTGGATTGGCGATACAAGTCACAAATCTTATAATGAGCAACTGATCGACAGCATCTATAACCTCGCGAAACCTTATATCACTCAATGGGTCAAGATGGACGAAATTTTTTGGCAGAAAACAAATAGGGCAACCAAAACCGCAAAGAACAATTACCTTGACCAGGACGGAGAAGATGTTAAAGGGTTAAAGAATGATGTGAGGGCAATGCTGCGGAAATACAATGCAAAAACATTCGACAATAACCAAGATTTAGCGAGGCAGGTTGTGCAGGACGTAAAGTTAAGGTTGCTGGGTATGGAAAATGTCATCGGGGTAGATCATCAGGATGGGCAATTCTCAGCAACTGCCGACGATCCAAATGTGGGGAGGACTGGCAAGACTAAAACTCTGCGCATTTATCGCACTATGAGCGCCGCCAACTGGAACAACTATACTCAGAGCAATGACCTTGGCGATATTCTCTATGGTCATGGTGGATCACTGGGACAAGCCATGCACTATTTTGCAATGTCCAAGCGTGACAAAAAAGACGATGTATTGGTTGAATTCAAGTTCTCCAATACGGCACAAAACCTGATGGACTCTACCCAGATTAGCCGAGGGGGTGAAGGCGGAGCCCCAAGAAACAATAAGCTGACCGGCAAGAGTGAGCAGAACGACATAATGCAATTGGATCAGTCTATATTCAGCGTAAATCTTTCCAGAAGCAAGGCTCTCATTAAACAATTAAATCCCCAGGTGGAGCTAATTGCCCATGCAACATGACACCTAGATCTGTGTGACCGGTCGTAGAAGCATAACTAAAGCATTTGAATTGATGGGATAATAATCTCTTAGCTGTCGTTGGTATTCTTCACCAACGAAGATAAAAACCGAAGAAGTTTTTAGTGCGATCGCCAATCTTGTAGGGTGCGTTCCCAACCGTAACTCGTACTACCCATCGATAAATTTTTGGGAATGTACCATGCTCATAAATTCATTGAAGCAAGAGATCGCAGTCTAACAACGCCCATGCACACCGACCACCGCAAGTTAATCGGTTATGATGCAGAGCTTATCTGCGGCGGGTGATGGGCACCGTTGGGCCGCAAGTTCAACCTAGTAGGAATCTGAAATGTCTGATTCCCGCCTTCGTATCCCCATCGACGATGCCTATCTCCATGCACTTGGTCTTGCGACATATGCCTTTGCCAGGTGCGAATGGCAAGTGGTTTGGTGTTGTGAAAAGATCAAGCCAGGAGCTATTCGCAAAATCGTGGATGATGAGAAGACGGCAGGTTCCATAGGGAAGCTATTTTCCAATCTCGTCAGAAACATGCCGAAATCCAAGGAGCGGGAAGAATTGGCTGATGCAGCGGCTGAGTTCCTTCGTCTTGTAGGTCTAAGAAACCAAATCCTCCATGGCAAACCGTGTACCGCTCCAGGTGGAGCGCAACGCCTCAGCAGTGATGAGATCATTGAGATATCGGATCTTGAGGAGGCCGCTGATGCCTTCGCAGATTGCGGTAGCGTGCTCAATGGACTGTTCTACGGGTTCCTCGACCAATATGTGCCTCAGTAGCATGGTGGCGTTGCGGACCAACAAATCGCTGCAGCGGACGTTTGACCCGTCGCCCATTGTTGCTTTCGCAAAAACGGCCGTCGCCTCAAACGCCTCTGAGCGCAGGCGTTAGCCATCCTCTGCTAGCACAAAGTTGAATTGAGCCTGAGGACGACTCTCCTGTGGAGAGGCTGCGCCAACGCCGCTATTATCCATCGATACCAACAACTCCGGTCGATAGAGAAAATCGCCCTCGTTTAAGGGTTCATCAGGAAAATAGAGTTGCGTCGTGAGCGCTGACTGGTGGGGCAACTGCACCCGCACGTGAATGTGGCGAGTCCGCCCCGGATAGATGCCGGGCGCGATCGTTTCTAGTTGGTAACGTCCCTCCCCATCGGTGAACTGGTGCCCGCGAAAGGTGTATCCTGCGTTGTCGTATTCGCCTTGTACATTCGTATGCCAGAACTCAAGTGCGGCCCCAGCGACGGGCTGGCAGCTTGTGGACAGCACCTGGCCGGTGAGCATGATCGGTGTGCCCGTGAACCCCGGCTCTAGCAGCGAAGTGCGCTCAGGGGAATTAAGCCTATAGAACGGTCCAGAGGTTTGCGGCGGTGTGGGATTGTCGCCGCAGGCTGGTGTTGCGGGTAAGGTTTGGGCAGAGGCGGAGGACTCAGTCGTCTGTAAGGAAGAATCGGCAGAGCGCCGACTACAGGCCGCCAAAACCAAAGAGCCGAGAAAGAACGGTCCGGTTTTGAGCAGCACTCGACGGCGGTGTCGAGCATTTCTTAACAATGACATTTCGAGGCTTCTCCTCGTTTCAATGCAGAGACGAATGGTGTGAGTAACCTGGGTGGATGCTTCTTCTCAATTATGCAACGTCTCCTTTCACTTGCCCTAAAACGGTAGATTGACTGACTCCAAGATTTGGGAAAGGCCCCGAATCGCCCGCTGGCCAAAGCGGGCAGATAAAACACCACAGAGGACTGGAACCGCGATCGCCCCCACCAACCTTGCCATCCCCACGGCGGCCCAGCTTCCATAGGTCATATCTACCGACAGCCACAGGTAGGCCAGAATGGGCACGCCGCTCAGGAATACCCCGGTCAAGAAATTTCGGGCCGCGATCGCCAAAGAACTTTCACTGGATTCAGAAGCATGGAAAGAATCAGACGCCATGGGTTTACCTCGGTAAAGACAGAAACAGCTGCGGTTAGATCATGGTTATGAGCCTACGGCGAAGTTGAACTTTCGGCATCCTGCGATTAGGTTCACCCAACCGGGTGAGGCTAGCCCTCTCTGACTTGCATACCCTCAGGTGGGTCATTGTCCAGAGAGGGCTAGCCTCACCCGGTTGGGTGAACCTAATCGCA
>JAAHIC010000512.1 GCA_010671965.1 Leptolyngbya sp. SIO4C5 | reverse complement strand
TGGTGACAACTTCAGTGCGGAGCCAACTAAGAGGATTGAAAACCAACAGGGGCCGGGCGTCGGGGTGAGGGGGAGCAGGGTAATCGATTTGGCAGGCGATCGCGTCTAGCGCCTCTGCGGTAATCGTCTGAGCTGTTTGCAAAGCAGCTTGCCAGTCCTGATCGGTTTCTGCATAAACTTCGGCGATCGCGGTACCTGGCAAAATATCGTGAAACTGATTGAACAGTACTCGCTTCCAAGCTCGCTCTAGCTCTGCTTGGGGATAGGCGGTCTTGGCAACCAGAGAAGCGATCGCGGCCCACAGTTCCGCCTGGTACAGCTCATCCTCACAGCGACGGTTAAACCATTTCTGTTCAGCCCGAGTCGTGTAGCAGCCCCGATGAAGTTCAAGGTAAAGTTCATCATTCCAGGTGGGGAGCTGAGGGGTCAGTGGCGAGTGATGGATAGCGGGTAGAGCATTGCCTTCCCCATCTCCCCTATCTCCTCCATCTTCCCCAACTCCCCCAACTCCCTTATCTCCCCCATCTCCCCAAACTCCCCCATCTTCCTTATCCCCAACACCCACCATCCCCACCACCTCTGCCAAAAACGCCTCCATCGACGAAAACTTCAAGCTGGGAAAGAAGGGCGACGTCTGCCAGCGGCGAAACTTTTCTAGCATGTCACGGGTGGGGCCGCCGCCGTGATCGCCCATGCCGGGAAGCCAGAGAGACTGGTTAAGCTGGGTTTGGCTCTCCCAGTGGCAGGCATGGTCGGCCATTTTAAGCGGGTCAATGTCGCTGCCGATGGGGGGAAGATTGAGGCTGAGAATAGGTGTGCCATCGGCAGCCTGCCAGTGAAACAGCTCATGGGGAAACTGGGTGGTATCGTTCCAGCGCAGCTTTTGGGTGGCGAAAAGATGCATCCCGCCCAGGTGCAGCAGTTGGGGTAGCTGCCAGCAAAAGCCGAAGCTGTCGGGAAGCCAGGCTACAGGGCTATAGCTGCCAAATTTTTCCAAACAGTAGCGCTGACCGTAGAGAATTTGGCGCACGATGGATTCGCCGCTGATGACGTTGAATTCCGGTTCTACCCAGAGACCGGCATCGATCGCCCATCTGCCCGCTATCACCTGCTGCTGAATCTGCTGAAACAGGTCGGGGCGGTGACGTTCTAACCAGTCGAAAAGGGCTGGGCTGGAGTGGGTGTAGGTCAGTTCGGGGAAGTCTTTCTGCAAATTGAGCACAGATTCAAAGGTGCGCTGAGCGGCCTCCCAGGTGTCGGCAATGGGCCACAGCCAGGCGAGGTCTAGGTGAGCGTGACCGATACAGTGAATCTGCCGCTGCTTTAGCCAGGGGCTGAAGGGCAGGAGGCGATCGCGCATTTGAGCCAAGGACTGCTGAAAGCGATCGCGCTGACTAACTTGCTGCCAGTCAACCAGCTGGGTGGCTTCTGCGAGTTCGGTTAGCGCCTCCGGCTTAAACTGGCTTAGGTAGCGGTGCAGAACAGCCAGTTCATCAGCGACAAAACCGGGTTCGGGACAGCTTTGATCTGGGCGGTTAGAGAGTTCATAAAATAGCTGCGATCGCACCAGAGCGCCAGGATCATGCCCCGGACTCATCAAGCGCAGCCCTAACTGAAATTGCTCGCCTGGTTGCACATTTGAGGTGAGGCGGATACGGGTGAAGCAGTCAAAGAGGTCGCCCTGCTGCACGAGCTGGCCGTTAATAAAAATGTCGGCCTGTACGGCCCACCAGGTCAGTCCTAGCCGCAGTGTTAGGCCCGTGAGCGGATAGCCTTTGAGCTTGGCGGGTACGGTCAGGATTTGCCACAGCCAGAGCACTTTTTGGCCTTTATCCCAGGCAATGTGCTGCCGCTCATTTAGAGGCGCGATCGCCCAGTTGGCGTAAGCCTGAGACTCAACCAAATCGGCAATTTCCCAATTTTGCTCAGAGTATTGCCACTGGGCCTGAATGTCTTGCTGGCTGAGGCTGCGAAGCTGCTGCTGTGTCTCGGTAAGCTGCGCCGCGATCGCAGCGTTACAATTCAACGGATTTCCGGAGTGGGGCATGACTTTCGGTAAGATCAGGGCAGTGGATTACTTTGAGCAGCGCTGACATGGCTTCTTCTTCACGTCCTTATCAAAGCCGTTTGTTAAAGGGGGTGCTGCGCCAAGTACACCAGGTTAGCGATCGCTATCAGCGCTCTCTGCGACAGCTCAAGGTGGCCGCAACTTGGGGGGCACAGGTTGTACTTTATCCGGTCTATGCCCTGTTTCAAACCAGCCGCGTGGCGAAGCGGCAGTTTGGTCAGGCTCCCCAGCCGAAGCGATCGCTTTTAGGGCGGCTGTTCGGGCGTCCGGCTGAGCCAGAAGCGGCAGCAGTGCCAGAATCACCCCAGGCTTCTGAACCGATTTTGCAGGTGCTGCAGCTATTTGCACCGCCGCGCGATCGCCTGACGCTGCCAGAAGCTGCCGTGGAAGATGGCGCTCTCGCACCGGCAACGGTCACGGCCTTGACCGGGCTGCCCCAAACTTTAGCAAAATCAGCGGCTGATCAAGCTGCCATCGGCTCTCTCAAGGTTCAGGGAATCGCCTCATACCTGGGCGATCGCCGTTTAGTCCTGATCGCGGCGGGTAACGCCGAACTAGATATTCTCACCGCGCAGCAGCAGGCGGCGCTGAGCAAGTACATTAGCTGGGCGATCGCTCACTACTGGTACGCCCAGCGGCAGGCGCGGGCCTTTGCTCAGGCTCAGGCCGGAATCTTGCCGCTGCCTCGCCGTAAGAGCCGGGCTTTGCCGCCGGTAGAGCTGTTTCGTCAGCTTATGGGCTGGATGCAGACCAGTCCGGTGGCGATCGCCACCAACCTCTTCAAAGAATCTGAGCTAGTTGCGGCCTTGGGCTGGCGACGACGGATCACAACACATCAGCTATCGCCCGCTTTGAGCCTGCCCGAATCCAGTTTCTCGCCGCCAAGTCTAATCCAGCCGCAGCTCGCCCCCTATGGCCAGCAAATAAGGCAGTTCTTGCACGGACTGCGCGGATGGCAAAATACTCTCGCTGTCACGCCTGATTCATCCTCCCTTACGGCTGAGCGCCCACAGCCCTCGTTAGTCTCTTATCGCCAGCGGCTAATGTCGCTCCTAGCCAAGCTGCGTCAGCCTCAGTCGCTGCGCCAAGTTCCGCCAGCCTCTTCTCAGCCGCTCGCCTCTCCTAAACGGCCTTTTATGCTTGCTCAACTAGACAAGCTGCTCAGCCGTTCGCCCGTGGCTGGGGCCAGGTCCGTCAGCGTGCTGGATGTACGTGAGTCTCAGTTTTCATCCACTTCAGTCCATGCGAACCGAGTAATCCCGCTATCTCACGCTAGTCGCAGCCCCATTCAGATGACTCAAGCTACCGCTGGCGCTGCTACCGCAAATCCTGACTGGATTGAAACTACGGCGACGGTGATTGAGTATATCGAGCATCCTTTGGAAAAGCTGCTGCGCTGGATTGATCAGGGCCTGCTTTGGCTGGAGGAGTGGTTTGAGCGGCTGCGCGATCGCCTCAGAGGAGATCCAGGAGGAATACAAAGATAAAGATGTGGCGACTCAGAAACTGGAAACTCAGAGACAAAAAGAGTTCTAGCCGTAAGCCATGTTGGATAAAAACGTTCTTTGCCTGCTCTACAATTTGTATTTTGCGGAACTGATTCTATTTGGCCGCGTCAATCGAATCACCTAGATAAAATCCCTCAAAAAGGCGAGTAACATTTGGCGATATGATAGCCATAGTAGAAATCCCCTATTTGGAGAGCGCTCCATGCTAACCCTTAAGATTGTTGTCTACTTGGTTGTAGCCTTTTTCATTGGCTTGTTTATTTTTGGATTCCTCAGCGGAGACCCGTCTCGGAACCCCGGACGCCAAGACTTTGAATAAAGCTCAACGCTGAACTGTCAGCGATTAGCAACCCAACAAAAGTAGCCCGCCTGGTCGGGCTATCTTTTTGAGATGTTTTAGATTTGGTATGCCCTACCCGGTTGTTCCCCCTGCTCTGCCCCCTGTTGCTGCTGATGTTTCGGCGGCTCCATTGCAAATGACTTCTGTTGAGGCCATACCCGACCGATTCCTCGCTGTCCAGGTCGGCCAGCAGCACCTCGACGAAGGCCACGCCCTCCTCGCGCCCCACGACGATGAGCGA
>JAAHIC010000511.1 GCA_010671965.1 Leptolyngbya sp. SIO4C5 | reverse complement strand
GCTTCAGCATAGCGACCTTGTGCCTGATAGAGATTAGCTAAATTATTGAGACTTGTCGCAACATTTGGATGGCTCTCACCCAAGACAGTTCGCAAAATGTCTAGCGATTCTTGATAAAGTGGCTCGGCTTCAGCATAGCGACCTTGTGCTTGATAAAGTAAAGCTAGGTTACTGAGACTTGTCGCAACAGCTGGATGGCTCTCACCCAAGACAGCTTGCCTAATTTCTAGCGATTCTTGATAAAGTGATTTAGCTTCGACATAGCGACCTTGTGCTTGATAGAGATTAGCTAAATTATTGAGACTTGTCGCAACAGCTGGATGGCTCTCACCCAAGACAGTTTGCCTAATTTCTAGCGATTCTTGATAAAGTGGTTCGGCTTCGACATAGCGACCTTGTGCTTGATAAAGTAAAGCTAGGTTATTGAGGCTTTGCGCAACAGCTGGATGACTCTCCTCTAATGTAGTCCGACGCAAGGCCAGAACTTGTTCAGCAATAGGAATGGCTTCCCCATAGCGGGCTGCTTGATAGAGTTGAATCATCTGTTGATTCAAACTGATAGCGTCTGCAAGCGTTTGCTCAGTCGCAGTTGCATATCTCCATTGCAACTCGTATTGTCCTACCTCACCCTCATTATAGGTGTTCGCAATAACCTGATAGGTTCCACTTTCACTTAGCGCCCCAACCAGGTAAGCGTTGGTACCATCACCACTGTCATTATCTTGCGCCACCGTACTACCATCTGGTCCTTGCAAAATCAGATAGGCATCAAAATCTTCACTGCTGAGGCTGATAGCAATATTTTCTCCTGCTTCTCCCTCAAAGCTGTGAACCGCATAATAGCTGCCATCATCTTCTAGAACTGCGCTGTCGCTGTTCAACTCTCCCGTAATCGTAATCGGCGCGTTCTCATCCGTCTGACTGATCAGCGTCTGTGAGTCTCGGTTTTTCTCAATTTGGACAGCCTGTCTTGCCGCGATCGCCCCTTCTGCACCTACCCACAACCCCAAAACACCCGCCGCCAGCAAACGTAAAAACATAGGACACCAGAGAGATAGAGCGCTAACAACAGAATATTTCCGATCGCCCGCTACCTATTCATCCGCTTCATCTCACTTTAAAAACCCTGCGCCGCCAAGCCCTCGGCTTGAGGCAGACTGAGAGAGCAGCGCGATCGCTCTACTGAAAGCAAACTTACCCTTTTACTACGGGGGCAAACAAAAAAGGGCGGACAGTAAACTGCCCACCCATGACCTTTTAGGAAACTAGCTCAAACCTTAGTAGCGATAGCTGCTGCCACCGGGCTTATGCACGATAAAGCTGAGAATCTGGCACTGCTTCACGTTATCAAAGCCGACAACGCGCACAAAGCAGTTGGGATACTCAGAACGGCAAGCCTGAACTTCATCTAGCACCTCGCGGGTGGAGTTCGCCTTAAACAGCGGCAGCTTCCACATCGTCCAGTAATAAACTTCCGGGTCAGAGGTTTCGTTAAACTCAACCGCCGGAATGTAGCCCATCTTGAGAATGTAGGCAATTTGCTTCTCAATCTGCGCATCCGTTAGCGGCGGCAGGTAAGAAAGAGTTTCATAACGACGCTCTTTTGGCAGAGTTTTCATAGTTCTCAGTAGGGGTTGAATTGAAAGTAATTAACAACTGAGGAATTAAGCTGTTTAATTCCTACTCCGACGAATTTTCTGAGTCGGGATTGGCTTCCACATCCGACAGCGTCATCTGGGTAGCCCGCTCTAAATATTGACGACGATGCTCTATATTGGCTTGCTGAATACTGGTATTGACCAGTTCTGGCAAAAACTCACAGATTTCTTCAGCGATATGCTGCCGCACCGTCATGACGCGAACCGCCAAGTCTGGCTGTTCCTGCAGTAGGGCTTGCAAAAAGGCTTCGCCATCCTGCAGTTTTTCACGGGTCGCAAAGGCATTAAGCCAATAGGAACGGGGCAGATTGGTTTCGCGTAGCTGGCTGAGGACTGTACGCACGGCTTGATAAGTCAGATAGCTGACCGTCACCTTGGCGGTGTCCTTGGCAATTTGCTTTAGATCCATCAATTCACGAAAACCTGGACGATTATTCTCCGCCAGCGTATTGATGGCAGATGAGTCCTGATTAAAGCCCCATTCGAGCGGCTGTTGAAGGCGCGGGCAGCAGAATTTGACCTACTGCCCGCCTCAGACAGCTCGCCATCAAAGCTGGATTAGAGCTTATCCATCGTCTCGAATTCGAACTTGATTTCCTTCCACAGTTCGCAAGCCGCCTGAAGTTCAGGTGACCACTTGCAAGCCTCGCGGATGATATCACCACCTTCGCGGGCCAGGTTGCGGCCTTCGTTCCGGGCTTGGACGCAGGCTTCGAGAGCAACGCGGTTAGCGGTTGCACCCGGCGCATTACCCCAAGGGTGACCCAGGGTACCACCCCCAAACTGCAGAACGGAGTCATCACCGAAGATTTCCACCAGCGCTGGCATGTGCCAAACGTGGATACCACCGGAAGCAACGGCAAAGACGCCGCCCATAGAAGCCCAGTCCTGGGTGAAGTAGACACCGCGAGACTTGTCTTTCTCGACATAGTTCTCGCGCAGCAGGTCGATGAAACCAAGGGTGCTCTCGCGATCGCCCTCTAGCTTACCGACGACAGTTCCAGTGTGGATGTGGTCACCGCCGGACATCCGCAGGCACTTAGCCAAGACGCGGAAGTGCATACCGTGGTTGCGCTGACGGTCAATTACCGCGTGCATGGCCCGGTGGATGTGCAGCAGCATACCGTTGTCCCGGCACCACTTAGCCAGAGTGGTATTGGCGGTGAAGCCAGCAGTGAGGAAGTCATGCATGACGATGGGCATGTCGAGTTCCTTCGCGTACTCGGCCCGCTTCAGCATTTCCTCACAGGTGGCAGCGGTGACGTTGAGGTAGTGACCTTTGATTTCGCCTGTTTCTGCCTGTGCCTTATGAATCGCATCTGCGACAAACAGGAAGCGATCGCGCCAGCGCTGGAAAGGCTGTGAGTTGATGTTCTCGTCGTCCTTGGTGAAGTCTAGACCACCCCGCAGACACTCATAAACCGCCCGGCCATAGTTCTTAGCGGAAAGACCGAGCTTCGGCTTGATGGTGCAGCCCAGCAGCGGACGACCATACTTGTTGAGCTTGTCGCGCTCAACGGTGATGCCGTGAGGCGGGCCTTGGAAAGTCTTGAGGTAGGCAACGGGAATCCGCAAGTCTTCCAGACGCAGGGCTCGCAGCGCCTTGAAACCAAACACGTTACCGACGATGGAGGTCAGCATGTTCGTGACTGATCCTTCCTCGAACAGATCGAGGGGATAGGCCACGTAGCAGATGTACTGATTGTCTTCACCCGGAACCGGCTCAATATCGTAGCAGCGGCCCTTATAGCGGTCAAGATCGGTCAGCAGGTCTGTCCATACGGTTGTCCAGGTACCCGTTGAGGATTCAGCGGCAACCGCTGCCGCACACTCTTCGGGAGGGACGCCAGGCTGAGGCGTCATCCGGAATGCCGCCAGCAGGTCTGTATCTTTGGGGGTGTAGTCGGGAGTGTAATAGGTCAGTTTATAGTCCTTTACACCCGCATCATATCCAGCAGCTTTTGACTGAGTCGTTGTCTGAGAGTAAGACATATCTCCTCTTCTTCCTGTGAATCTAAAATAAACCTCGAACCAACCCTACCCATCAACTCAGTGGCCACGACTGGCCTAAACCAGACGTGAGCGCAGGTGTTCGAAGCACTCATCTTGACAGCCGAACGCTGGAACAAATGTCGAAACGATTGCTCCTACCGAATTTCAGGCATTGCCAAATTCCTATGCCCTAGAATACTACCAGTGTTCTGATAAGTTTGATTTTGAAAGATCTGTATACATTCATAACTTTTGATTATGAATATAGGTGACAGTAAGTGTCACTTTTTCTCGGAGCGTGAAGAAGGGGTTTTGTATTTGGACAACTGCTGGTATGAGTTGACATTTCTCCAACAGCGAGCTATCAAGGCATCATCAAAATCTCATCACATTTGCGAGGTATGGCGTGTTAGCACCTTCACTCAGGCACTGGGGAATTTTTATTGGCGCTTCCTGTTTGTGGCTGGGATTGCCGGGGCAAGAACTGATCAACAGCGCGATCGCGTCCCCAGACAGCAGTG
>JAAHIC010000510.1 GCA_010671965.1 Leptolyngbya sp. SIO4C5 | reverse complement strand
AGCCGTCTGACCTCGCTGCTGGTCTATCAGGTTTTACCCCAGCTCAAGCCCGAAATTGACAGTTTAATCCAGCACAGCATTACAAACGCCGTGGACAAAACGCCTGTCTATCGGGGCATGCAGTCAATTCCGGGCATGGCTAACCTGCCTGAGCAAATTACCCAGCAAATTGCCTCAGAAGTTTCTAAAAATGCTTATGGTGCCCTAACAGGTGCGCTAGAAGATGAGCAAGGAGCCGAGCTGACTCAAAAGCTCATTACCCATCTTATTTCAACGGCTCAGGCAGAACTGCAGAAAGATACCACCCTAGAAGATATTGAAGCGCTGACAATTGCGCTGCTAGACGAAGTGAAGGTTAACTACGTGCAGCGGATTGCGGCTGAAGATGTGGAAGCGATGCAGCAGCGTAACTACGAGCTGTATGAAACGACCCGTCGACTGGGCCAAAAGTAGCTAGGGTAAAAAACGGCTAAACATTGGGTACGCCTGTTCAGCTCATACGCTAAACTAAACAATGCGGTTAATGCTGAGCATTAATCCACCCAAGTCAACATGATTTCGTGGGAAGTGGGCGTCTGACACCCACTTTTTTTATTGGTATTGGCACCATGACTCATCCTCTAGTCCCCCAAGTAATCGATCTAGCCCAGCCGATTGCAGAAAGGCTCGGTTTAGAAGTTGTGAATGCTGTTTTCCAAACCAACCAGTCCCCACCCGTGCTGCGAGTGGACGTGCGCAATTTACAGCACGATACCGGATTGGATGATTGCGAACGCATGAGTACAGCTTTGGAGGTTGCTCTAGATGCCACAGATATTGTTCCAGATGCTTACGTGCTAGAGATATCAAGTCCGGGAGTGTCTGAACGGCTCTCTAGCGATCGCGACTTTTCCGTTTTCAAGGGGTTTCCGGTCGAGGTGCAGCTCAATCAGGCCCATCGCGGCAAGCAGTCCTGGGTGGGCAAGCTGACGGGGCGCGATCAGGAGGCTCTCTATCTCAATCAAAAAGGCAAGGCGATCGCCCTGCCGCGTCCTTTGGTGGAGTGGGTCAAGCTTAGCGATCGCCAGGATGTATAGCTAGCGGTTCTCGACTCATTCCTTTTTGGCAATAATTGCTTACGGTTCACGCTGAAGTCGTCAACTTTTTGGAGGTTTTTTCCGATGTCAATGGTCAGCTTACCGAATTTGCAGGTGATGATTGATGAAATCAGCCGCACCAAGAATTTACCTAAGCTCGCGGTACAAAATGCCCTGCGGGAAGCGCTATTGAAGGGGTATGAGCGCTATCGTCGTACCCTCAAAATGGATAGCTCTCAGTTTGACGAAGAGTACTTTGAAAACTTTGATGTTGAGCTAGATCCTGAAGGCGAAGGCTTCCGAGTCATTGCTACCAAAACGATTGTGGACGCTGTTGAAGATGCCGACCATCAAATTGCCCTCTCTGAAGTGCAGGAAGTTGCTCCAGAAGCCCAAATTGGCGAAACTGTACTGCTAGATGTGACGCCAGAGCAGCGTGATTTTGGCCGGATGGCGGCCATTCAAACCAAGCAGGTGCTGGCTCAGAAGCTGCGGGATCAGCAGCGCAAGATGATCCAAGAAGAATTTAAGGATCTTGAGGGCACGGTGCTGCAGGCGCGGGTACTGCGATTTGAGCGCCAGTCAGTCATTATGGCCGTCAGCAGCGGTTACGGCCAGCCCGATGTTGAGGCCGAACTGCTCAAGCGTGACCAGCTCCCCAACGATAACTACCGGGCCAACGCCACTTTCAAAGTTTTGCTCAAGCGGGTTTCGGAAGGCTCCCATCGGGGGCCGCAGCTTTTGGCTTCTAGAGCGGATGCTGGACTGGTGGTAGAACTGTTCTCTACCGAAGTGCCTGAGATTGAGGATGAAGTAGTCCGGATTGTCGCCGTGGCGCGTGAGGCTAATCCCCCCTCTCGCTCAGTGGGACCACGCACTAAAATCGCAGTGGATACCCTAGAGCGAGATGTGGATCCTGTGGGAGCCTGCATCGGTGCGAGAGGATCGCGGATTCAGGTCGTGGTCAACGAGCTACGGGGTGAAAAAATCGATGTCATCCGCTGGTCCCCCGACCCCGCCACCTATATTTCCAATGCTCTCAGTCCAGCTAGGGTAGATGAAGTGCGCCTGATGAATCCAGAAGAACGGCAGGCACACGTACTCGTGCCGGAAGATCAGCTCAGCTTAGCCATTGGCCGGGAAGGTCAAAATGTGCGCTTAGCGGCCCGCCTAACCGGCTGGAAGATTGATATTAAAGACTCGGCCAAGTACGACTACGAAGCTGAAGATCGCAAGCAAGAGGAACAGGCTGCGATCGCGGCGGCTAGGCGAGCTGAAGAAGAAAGAGCTAGGCTAGAGCAGGAAGCAGAAGAAGCGGAAGCGGCCAGATGGCGGGCAGAAGCGGAGGCCCAAAGAGCGGCCAAGCTTGCTGCTGCTGAGGCAGAAGAGGCAGAAGCTGATACTGAAGCGATCGCCCCTGAAACGGCTGAGGCCGAAGAAGCTGTGGCTGAACCGGAAGCCAGCATTGACGCTGAGGTAGAAACGGAATCAGAAACCGAGTCAGAACTAACCGCAGTCGAAGAAACCGAACCTGCCGCCGCAGAGGAGGAAGCCGCTGCCGCAGAGGCAACCGAGGAGGCATCTGAAGAAGACTAGGCTAGCCGCGCTCAAAGCAATGGAACCCAACTATCGCCGCTGTATTAGCTGTCGCCAGGTAGCCCACCGAGATAACCTTTGGCGAATCGTGCGAGTGCATCCCACTCACCAGGTACAATTAGATCAGGGGATGGGGCGCTCAGCTTACCTTTGTCCCCAGGTAGCTTGCCTCCAAGCTGCGCAAAAAAAGAAGCGCTTAGGGCGATCGCTGCGGACATCAGTTTCTCCAGAAATCTACGAGCTACTCTGGCAGCGTTTAGCGCCGCTTAAGAGCTAGTAGCCGTGAATGGCTAGTTAAAAATTTGCTGCTCCCTTGGCGTTCCAGCAATCTGAGCAGCTACAATTCTAGAGTTCTCTTTCTGTAGGTGTAGGTTTCTTCTAGCTAAACTAAAACGAATTTTGAATCCCCCGCTAAACTCGTTATTAGGTACGAGGCGAAGGGGATGTATTATCTTACGAGTTTCTACCTGTTATGCTAGAAGTCCTTTGAATGGAATCAGGAGTTGAATGATAATTAGCTTTTAGTTCGTAATTGTAGGACTTAGAGAGCGGTAAACCATGATGTGACAACAGGACTATTAAGAGGGAATTGGATGAACAACGCGAAGGTTAGGATATACGAGTTATCAAAGGAGCTTGACCTGGAGAACAAAGACATTTTGGCGATTTGTGAAAGCCTCGACATCTCTGCGAAAAGCCATAGCAGCACGATTACAGAAGAAGACGTGGGTCGGATTCGTGAAGCAGCCAAAAGCTATTCGCCGGGTAAGGCCACAGCGCAGCGTCCTACTAGACCCAGCAAGCCAACTCGTCAAAAAAGTAGTGCTCAGCGGCCTGTGCGCAAGCAGCAAATTTTAGAAATTCGTCACAGTCGTTCTGGTCCTGTACCCCCCAAGACCGCAGCTGATGAGGCCCGTGGATCTGAGCGGCCCCAGCCTGCTGCCTCTGTGAGTACAGGTAATGGTAAATCGGCGGCGGCATCGCCTCCTAGCCGCCCGGTGGCGCGTCCGGTGGCATCCAAACCCAAGCAGACCAGCGATCCGGAAGCAACACCGACAGCGAGTTCACCGCCTACCCCTCCCGTCGCGCCTGCTGCGCCAGAGCAGCCTGTTAAGCAACGACCTCAGCTCATTAAGCCACCGGCTCGCTCTGATGATGGGCCATCAGAAACTGCGGCAGCAACCGAAAGTCCGACTCAGCCAGAGGAGTCTTCCAGCGTAGAACTGCTAACACCCCCGCGTCCTCAGCGACCAAAGCGGGTAGAAGCACCTAGCCGTGCCAGCGCGGTGGAGGAAGAAAGTTCGCAAGAGAGTCAGGAGAGAGAGACTGCTCAGCTGAAACCTAAGCCGGAGCTAAAGCGGCCCAAGCCTAAGCGACCGAGCCGTTCTGACGATACTGACTCCGATACGGATTCTGGAGTGACTGAGGTTACCTCAGAACCTGGCGAAGAGGCTACCGATCAGCCAATTTTGCGTCGTCCTTCCCCGCCGCGCTGGCACGA
>JAAHIC010000051.1 GCA_010671965.1 Leptolyngbya sp. SIO4C5 | reverse complement strand
GGTGCTATCCTATCGGCTTCCTTTCGGATGCGATCGCGCTAAGCTCAAGGAGAGCTTACAAGCATTCTTAGTGTGCTGCAGAACCCTGGGGCCATCCCTTCTTCGGACTCTGTGTCGAGCCCACAAAGGCGATCGCTGGCTGCTCTTACTCTACTTTGTATCAGTGCAAAACCCTCTCGGGCGATCGCTCTTTTGACTTGGAAACTATCATGCACGCGATCGCTGGTGGTGAGGAACTGTTGTTGTTTCTCAGGAGCTTGGAAAACTCGAACTTTCTAGAAGCTTGGCATAGGCCGTTTCGTAGCATGATAGGCAAGAAAACTCCTCTCTGCCTCTATGAATACAGATAGCCCTGTCTCTGACAGCGTCATCGATCAAATGATCGACCTGCGATTGCAACTCGCTCAACTCGAACACAAAATTGATACCCTCATGCCCCCTTTCTTTCATGCCTGCTCAGCTCAAAAGCTCACTCAGTGACAGACATGAACAGGAATCATTTAGCGTCGGCTTACGCCCGGCAGTCTCCTAATCTACTACTCCTGAGTTTTTGCAATAGAACCAAATTTCCTCCTCGCATTCACGTTTCGCTGCTTCACTCTAAAGCTTCTCCTAAAGTGAGAAAGAACCCTCGACACTTGCATACTAAAGAAAAGAACATGTTTGGCGATCACGTACTAGAAAAGCTAGCAGAACTCACAAAAGGCGATCGCTGATAACGTGCTGGCGATTAGCTAGCGGGTATTGGGTGGGGAAAGGCTTAGCGATCGCTTAATGGAATCAAGAGCTGTAACTTGTATTTAATTTCTCATTTTTCTTAAATAGAACATGTTTAGCAGCCGCTCTCATTGTCAGCCTGTCGAGTAGACGTCAACTAAAAGCTCTCTGAACACGCTTGCTCAATTACCTCTGCAAACAAACTCCGCTGTCGGGAACTTGCGATAATATCAACCGTTTTCTTAACAACTCAAGGCCCGCTCGCCCGTACATCTGCCGCTTAATCATCTTCAAACGGTTCACTTGCCCCTCCACCGGCCCATTACTCACCTCTAGCGTCAAGGCCGCTCTGATGGCCTCGTAATCTTCTCGTATCCCCTTAGCAAACTGAACTAGCGCTCTTATCCCGCTTTGCTCTACCTCTATCAACCAGCTATCTAATAGATGCCCTCCCCTCTGACGCAACATTCTAATAAATCGCTCTACTAGCCGAATCGATTCCCCTGCCTCACTTTCCCGCTGCCGCAGCACCCTCAGCAGTGCTGACTCTTCTGCTTTGCGTTCGTCCGGCACCTGCATCACAACCGAGGCCACTCGCTTTGCCGTCAAACGAGGTACTCCTAAATCCACCACCTTCAATCGCCGTCCTCTTGGCCTCAGACCCGGTATATCTCCTTCCGCATTCACGATCTCTTTCATGTAGTACGTAACCGTCATATAGCTCCCCTCATACCCCCGAGCTTTTATCTCCTCGTACAACCGCTTTATGTTCCGTTCTCCCTCGTTATAACGGGCTACAAGGTAGCCTTTATACTCATCCACTATGCTTTGTCCCCGGTCACTACGACGCTGACGCTCTGGGTATCCCTCACTCTTCAACCACCGCTGTACCGTTCGCACGCTCACCCCCACGCTGCGCGAAATCGACCGCAGGCTTCTGCCTCGTTTCTTCAGACGTAGAACCCGCTCATACTGCTGACGACGCTCCACTCGCTTCGCCGCTGACGCTCTCGCTGACACTACACTCGGCATCGCCCCTTCAGCCACAACAAAGGCTCCGCCTTCTATTGCTCCCTCTAATCCTAATCCTCTCGCTACTTCCTCACGCCGTTCCCACTCTACCGACATCAGCGTTCCCTTATCTCTCCTCAGGCTCTGCTCTAGAACCTCTTTCAGGTTCTGCATCAGGTGGAATCGGTCTACCACTTGCACCGCATCCTTAGACCCGGCGTTCATCCCTTTCCGGTACGTCATCGAACGGTCTCGTGACAGAATTTCTATCCCAGGGTGCTCTTTCAGCCACGCCGCTAGCGTCTCCGATTCCCTATCCGCTAACAGGTCTATGACCTCTCCCGCTACTAAATCAACCACTATCGTTCCGTAATGGCTTCCCTTCCGAAACGCAAAGTCATCTACCCCTACCACGCTTAAGTCCGGCGTCTTCGGTAGTGGCAGCTTTGATACCAGATACAGCAGCGTGCTATCGCTTATCCCATAGCCCAGCTCTCGGCTCAATCGCTCTCCCGCCGCGCCCCCCAGGGCTATCCCTATTCGTACCAGCTTTTCCTCTAACCGCGCCGTGCGGCGCGCACTTGGAGACACAACCGCCGGCAAGCGCTCCGCGTAGATCCTACGCCTGCACTCCGCGTTGTCGCAGTAGTAACGTCCTACCCTCAGCTCTAGCTCTACTTCGTATTCCCCCAGTGGTACATCCTTCAGCCGACGCTTATATCGACTATGAACCCGCCTGCTCTCAAAACCGCACTGCGGGCAGTGGCTCACTTCTACAATCGACCTTGCCCGTATCCGCAGATGGCCTTGCTCCTCGATCTCGTAACCCTCTACTTCAATCGCTCCCTGGCCGGGTACAAACTGCTCTATCAATTCTCCCCTTCCCTATCACCCTCTCTTACTACTCTACAGTTCAATCAGTTTATATGTACTGGTGTCGCTGGCAGGGAGAGGCCAGGCTCAATTAGAACTAGAAGAGCAGGCTCACTAGCAGCCACCCTACCAATTATCGCGAGGGCAAAGCCAGGCAACAAGCTTTAAGGAGATCGCCTGCTCACACCTTTTCTCCTTCACTACACTTATCCAAAATCTCTCTATCACTACTTCAATGCGCATTCCACCTCATCATCAAAAGTTGGGAAGATCCCACTTAGCCTGAAACGCGACAGGTGCCGACGCGCAATAACAAAGGCAAAGCCAATGAGAACGGACTGAAGTCGTGAATCGCCCCTGAGATTGTTCTGTCTCAAAATTGGATACCTTGCTAAACAAGGACTTAAAATCAAATGGCCCTTTTTCGTCAGGATCTTGCCCGCCACCGTGATAGGCAAGAAAACTCCTCTCTGCCTCTATGAATACAGATAGCCCTGTCTCTGACAGCGTCATCGATCAAATTGACATAATATTGCAAATTATTGTCATTAGCGTTTGAGCGATCGCCCCTACCCATGACGACGCGACTGCAACTCAACCACTGGAGCGACTGGCTACAGCCCGGCAGCCCCGACGACCCACGGCTGTTTCATGCAGATGCGGGCGATCTCATTCTGGTGGTGCCGCCTCATCTGGGACAGGGCTACATCCAAGAAATTCCGCTGCAGGATGACCTGTCGATCTTCATCCTTGACTACACGCTTACGGAGGACGTGAGCATTGATGCACCGGACGAGCGCGATCGCATCGAGTTTGAGTTTACGCTGGCGGGGCCGGGGGCAGGACGTAGCGTTTTCTGGCCCTATTATGGCTTCAGGCAATTTGGCGTGAAGCAAGCGCAGCGGCGATTCTTTAAAGCCAAGGTAACCTTTAAGCGGTCTACCCTAATCCCCCACTTTCAAGCCTACATGGAGCGCTTGTCACCCCAAGTTCGAAGCGTCGGTGAGCAGCTAATCCAGGCAATGTATCAATATAAAGGCGGCGGCTCACTCTCGTTGCCCTTTAGAATGCTGAGCCGGGTGATGCAGGGGGGAGTGGCAACCGAGCCTTACACCACGTTTGGCCATGTAGTGCCGGCTGACCTCTACGCTGAAATAATTGTCCTCGGCTACACTAGCCACATCCCGATAACGTCAGCTATGCATCAGGTGATCGGGCAGATGCTCAGCTGCCCGTATCAGGGCATAACCCGCCGCACCTATCTGGAGCGTCAGGCCCTGGAGCTGGTGTCTCTGCGCATAGCCGCGATGGAGCAGCCCCAGTTGAGTAAGACTGAACTGGATAGCATTGATCAGGCCGCCTCGATTTTGAGAAACCAGCTATCCCACCCGCCGTCGATTGAGGCTCTCGCGCGACAAGCCTGTACTAATCGTCTCAAGCTAAATCAGGGCTTTCGGGGGGTGTATGGCACGACCCCCTACGGATACTTACGGGACTGTCGCCTGTGGCAGGCACAGCGACTGTTGACGACTTCCGAGCTAGCGATCGCAGACATTGCCGCTAGCGTCGGGTACAACAACCGCAGTCACTTTGCTTTGGCATTTCGGCAGGCGACAGGGCTGAATCCTAAGACGTTTCAGCTCCAGGCATGGCAGTGGGCAAGCTAGTAATGAAAGGCAGAAGTAAGAAGACAGAAGGCAGAAGGCAGAATGGGAACTTCAGACTGGGCACTGCCCACCAGCATAGATTTCAGGTATTCAGACGGGATCTTAAGCAAGTTTCGCTGATTGGCACATTGGGGCAATCAAGGCTACGAGTCCGGGTAAGCGCTAGTGCCCAATTGCCTGCCGTTGAGAATAAATTTCCTCTAACAGTAAATCTCGGAGTTCATTGGCAATATCGTCGGGCGGATTTCCTGAGAGGGCTCGGCCAATCAGGCGTTCGGCCTCTCGCAGTTCACGACACTCGATCGCTAGGGCAGCGGCACTGCGATGTAAGACGGAGCGAGTCGGTTCGAGATCAAACTGATCAGCTACCAGGTCTGCAGCTGTCCGTTCTTTAGTGAAGGCAGCCTTAGAGAACGCGATAACAGCCTCGGCATCACCTTGTTGACGGGCCAGGACTGCCTGGTCAACCAGTTCCATAGCTTCTCGGTGAAGGGTGTCTATGTCCGGCATTTTTCCACAACCTGCGCTCTGGGTGTCCCAAACTCAATAACGGCGATATAACCAGGAGCCACCGTATCGGAAGGGCTAATCTGCTTTAGCTTTATATTAACTCTGGACTGGATGAGGGTCTCAGACCCTGTGCGAATGCCTGAAACTTCCAAGCGAGCTTTACGTTGAAATAAAGTGGCCGTATATTCGATAGAACCCAGCCAAAAATCAAACCCCAAGCCTTTGCCTTTGACTGATCGCTCAATGATGGTGAGATTGGTGAGACGAGGCATGATGAGGGCAGCGACACCATAAGCTCCATATTCAGTAGCCACTTCCTCGTCAGCGTTGAAACGTCGAATCGTGTCGTCGATCGCCTCCCACTGCAGTTCAATAGCACAAGATTGAATGCCGTCGATTTGCAATGCCATTCGCTCCGAATGTCCCTGATCGTCCAGACACACCGCCGCCGCTTCCGCGCAGGTGGCTCCAAAAGTCAGTGACCAACCGGGACGTTCGGGCCGGTTTTGGCAAAGGTCTTGCAGGTGAAGGGTGGCGATTGGGCGGCTATCGGTCATTGAGGATGGCCGTGGGATGACGCTTTCAGAATTTTAGGGCATGAGCGCGATCGCGCAAAAAGGTTAGAGCAGCAGAGCCGCGCCGTAAAAAATGCGTTTACCGTTCAAAATCGCTTCACCACAGTTGGCGAATTCCCTACGCTAGTTGAGAATTATTCGCTTCAGACTCGGTGACCTGCTCAGCGGTCGCTGACAGCGCCTGCTGCTGACTCATTGAGCTGGGGCGATCGCGTGTGTGTGAGGAACATCATGGAAAAGTGGTTATCAGGTTTAAGTCTGCTCACCCTGTTGATCTTGGCCAGCGGACAGGGGGCCTTCGCGCAAGCGCTGACGGAGCCGCTCGCTCCAGAACCAGACACCATTGACGAGCCAGACACTGAAGCAAATGTTCAGGATGCAATCTCGTCAGAGCTAGATAATGCTGTCCAGACAGACCCTAAAGCGGAAGAGCAAGAGGCGATCGCGGAGCCTCTTCCAGCAAGAATCGCCGCCGAGCCGGAACCCACCAGTGAAACCGACAACCCAGAAGTTGTTGTAATTTCTCCTGTTTCCTTGCCCATCCACCCATCCACCCATCCACCCACCTACCCATCCACTCCTCCCCCCGCCACCACCGTCACCGACTGGCTCGCCCAAATCGAAGCCTCCCTAGTGCAGATCACCAATGTGCGAGTGGAAGACACCGAAACTGGATTGCAGGTGATCTTAGAAACGGCAAATGGTGAACTCGCCGCGCCAACGACCACCGTATCCGGCAATGCGCTGATTGCGGAGATTCCCAACGCGGTGCTGGCTCTGCCCAATGCCGACGAGTTTCAGCAGTTTGACCCGGCAGCAGGCATTGCCCTGGTCAGCGTCACCCCCCTGCCCAATGACCAGGTGCGGATTGCCATCACCGGCACCGATGCCCCGCCCGCCGTGGATCTCAGCAGTGCTGCCACCGGACTGACCTTAAGTGCCACCCCCGGCGACCCCACGGCCCAAGCGCCTGATGATGAGACGATTCAGATTGGCGTAACGGGTGAGCAAGCGGGCTACGCGGTGGATAGTGCGACCACTGGGACGCGCACCGATACGCCTTTGCTCGACATTCCCCAGTCGATTCAGGTAATCCCTCAAGAAGTGCTGGAAGATCAGCAGGTGATTCGGCTCAATGACGCCCTGCGGAACGTCAGTGGTGTAGTGGCTGGCTCTCAAGATCCGCGAGGGGGACAGTTTATTGTGCGGGGCTTTGATTTTTCCTCGATATTACGAGATGGGTTTCGAACAGTCGGTAACGGGGGCTTTCCAGAGCTGGCGAATATTGAACGGATTGAGGTGCTAAAAGGGCCCGCCTCCATTTTATTTGGCTCTCTGGAGCCCGGCGGTGTGATCAACCTGGTGAGCGAACAGCCCCTGAGCGAACCCTTTTATGAAGGGGGTTTGCGGCTGGGCAATCGCGGCTTGATCGAACCCAGCCTGGATTTAACCGGCCCCATCACCGAGGATGGGCGATTGCGCTATCGCTTAAACGCGCTGGTTCGCCGTGAAGACTCATCTCGTGATTTTGATACCCCAATAATACCAATTCTGCAAGGGGAGGCTACAGATGCTAGAAAGGAATTGTCGCATTGACGATGAGCCATGTCAGGTATCTATCACCTCGAAATAACGGAAAGCCAAGCCGAGCTCAAAGCCCTTCTGAGAACTCAGAAAACCGCCTCTGCCAAAGAACGAATTCAACTGCTTTACCTGCTCAAAAGCGAGCAAGCTAAGACCATCCAGCAAGCCGCTGCTTTGCTAGGACGCCATCGAGTGACTCTCCAAAAATGGGTGCGCCGCTATCGCCAAGGAGGCTTAGAGCAGTTGCTCAGCCACAAGCCCCGTTCAGGGGCTAAATCAACCCTGCCACAGTGGGCCGAAACGGCCTTGAGCGATCGCTTGGCGCAACCGGAAGGGTTCGAGAGCTATCAGGCCATTCAGCACTGGTTGGCCAGCCAACTAGGCATTGAGGCCCCCTACAAGACCGTCCACAAGTGGGTGCATTATCGGCTCGGGGCTTCCCCAAAAGTGGTGCGCCCGAAGAGTGACCAGCAAGATGAGGCGCACTTAGCCGCATATAAAAAAACTCTCTGAGAACTTGGCGATGTTGGCCTTCTTTGCCGTCACCGTTTTGGGCTGGAGTGGCTCAGTGCGTTTTTTCTGCCAAGATGAGAGTCGCTTTGGCTTAAAGACGCTCACGGGACGGAAGATTACCGTGCGGGGGGTCATACCGGTCGGCCAAGTCCGATGGACCTTCAAAGCGACGTATCTCTATGGGGTGGTCGAACCGGCGACGGGAGAGCATTTCTTCTACGAGTTCACTCACTGTAATACTGAGTGCTTTCAATGTTTTCTTGAATTGGTCGCTCAGCAATACCCCGACAGTATTTTGGTCATTCAGCTCGACCAAGCCGGGTGGCATAAAGCCAAACGCTTAGCAGTGCCCAAAAACATCATTTTGCTGTTTCAACCGGCTCATTCACCTGAATGCAATCCGATTGAGCAAGTGTGGCAGTATCTCAAAAAGCGGTTGCGCTGGCACTGCCTCAAGACCTTAGACGAACTGAGACAACTCATCAAAGAACAGTTGCTGGCCTTGACGGCTGCCACGGTTGCCTCGATAACCGGCAGAGCTTCTATCCTCGAAGCTTTATCTGTAGCCGGTATCTAGAGAATTGGTATAACTCGCTCGTTTATTGCCCCAGTGTTGAGTTGGGACATTAGCGATCGCACCAATGTAACCTTCAATTTTGAATATTCAGATAGCGAAAACCCATCAGATTTCGGGTTGGTGGCCATTGGCGAGAGAGTTGCAGATATTCCTTTTGATCGCAACTTGGGAGAACCCGGTGACAACACTACATCTGAATCCATCAGGGCAGGCTACCAGCTAGAGCATCGCTTTAGCGATAACTGGCAACTGCGCAATTCTTTTTACTTCACCCGTTTTGATTCACTGGTAATTGTGGCCAATAGGTTTCGCCTCGATGAGGCCACCGGCACATTATTCCGCACCTTTCTTTCACTGGATCAACCGAGCGATCAGTTTGAGCTGCAGACGAATGTCGTCGGCGAGTTTTCGACCGGATCAATCGACCATACGCTACTGGCCGGGGTTGATCTCTCGCGAAGCGAAGGTAGCTTTTTGGGATTTGGAAATTTTAGAGCCTTAGCACCCTTCGATATTTTTAACCCGGTCTATGGCGAGCTAGCTCGGCCCGACTTTGATCAAGTACCAAGCTTTTTTGATAGCGATTTTCAAACAGATCGTATCGGGGTCTACATTCAGGATCAGATTGCGTTGTCTGACAATCTGATCTTGCTAGCAGGACTACGATACGATGCCTCCGATCAGGAGAACACTAACAACCTAACCGACACAGAAACCACGCAAAATGACGATGCTTTCAGTCCGCGGGTAGGGCTGGTCTATCAGCCCACTGAGGAGGTTTCGCTCTTTGGCAGCTATAGCCGTTCCTTTGTGCCCAACGGTGCGTTCACTTTTGCAGGTGATCTCCTCGAACCAGAACAGGGTGAGCAATTTGAGGTTGGGGTCAAGACCGAACTTTTGGACGGGCGATTGTCTGCCAGTCTCGCTTACTTCGACATTACTAAACAAAATGTTGCGACCACTGATCCCGATAATCCCTTCTTTTCGATCGCCACGGGTGAAGAACGCAGCCGAGGGGTGGAGCTAGACGTGATTGGAGAGCTTTTGCCAGGCTGGAACCTGGTGGCTAACTATGCCTATACCGATGCCAGAATCACGCAAGACAACAGCGGGCTAGAGGGCAATCGGCGGTTTAGTGTGCCGGAACACAATTTCAACCTATGGACAAACTATGAAATCCAAACCGGATCGCTGCAAGGTCTGGGATTAGGATTGGGCGTTAACTTTGTGGGCGATCGCTTTGGCGACAATGCCAATAGCTTCGAGCTCGACAGCTACTTTCTCACCAATGCTGCGATCTCTTATCGGCGTGACAACTGGCAAGCCGGTTTAAATATTCGCAATTTATTCGATGTTGACTATATCGAGAGTGCTGAGGGCAGTAGAATCACAGAAATTAATCCGGGTGAAGGGTTTACCATCATCGGCTCCTTCTCCATTGAGTTTTAAGATGTTGATCCCAGGACGAATGGCGCGATGGTTGGTGCTCAGTGTTGTGATTGCTGCAGTCATTATTGGGTGCGATCTCTCTGCTGATGACAACTTCGGCGATCGCCGGCTCATTGAGTCTGAAGCTCAGGCCCCAGCAGTAGATTGTCGAACCGTCCAGCACGATTTGGGTGAAACAGAAATTTGCGGACAACCCCAGCAGGTGGCGACTCTGAGTGCGTACACCCTGGAGCTGCTGCTCGCGCTGGATCAGCAACCAGCTGGCTATTCACCCAGTCTCAATACTTATTTTGGCGAGGTATTTGACAACCCGGCCCAACAAATTCCTTACTTGGGCGATCGCGTCACAACTCAACCGATGAACCTTGGTACAGCTAATCAACCATCCTTAGAGAAACTCGTTGCCCTCAAGCCAGACTTAATCGTGGCTGAAGGAAACAGGGGGGCCAGTACCTATGGTCTGCTCTTTCAAATTGCGCCGACCCTTGTCTGGCAAGCCCGTGGCGCAAAAGGACAGTGGCAGCAAAACTTACAAACTCTGGCAATGGCGTTAGGTAATACCGAAAAAGCAGACACCGTGATTCAGCAGCATGAAACTCGCATCGCTGCCGCCCGCGCTGAATTTGCCGATGTCGTGAAAGAACATCCCAAGCTACTAGTACTGGCTGGGCATCGTCTCGATCAAGGCATTCGGGTTTTCGACGCCGACAACTCCCTGGGCGAATTGCTCACTGAGATTGGCTTCCAATTCGTCCCCGAATCCTCTTCTAGACTTAATGCCGATGGCCCAATTTCAGTTGAAGCCCTGCCCCAGTTCAATGATGCCGACATCATCATCATTTTGGGCTATGACCTGAGCGCTGGCGATCAAGAGCAGGCGAATGCCAATCAATCCGCCAATGAGTCCGCCAGTGAACGGGTTGAGCAAAATCAGGTGCAAATCATCAAGCAAAACTGGGAAGCGAGTGAAGTTGCCCAGTCTCTCACCGCCAGCCAAGAAGATCGCGTCTACTTTGCCACCTTCTACAAGTGGTTTGGCCTCAACGGCCCGATTGGTGCTGAGCTAATTCTGGAAGATTTGCGCGAGTTCCTCTTGGAATAATCTACTCGCTGCTTGCCGCAGCGGCGCGACACCAGAAGAAATCGCGATTCAGCACCCGGTGCCTGACCTGGCAGAGATTTATGGGACGAGCGCCGACTACCTCACCCCTCACCAGCAAAGTGATCGCGCCTACTTTGCCACCTTTTATCAGTCGAATGGCCTCAACGGCCCCATTGATGCTGAATTCGTACTGGAGGATTTGCGTCTTTGCTAAGCGAGTGACTGAGCACATAGAACTTTCAGCACATCACCAACAGTCCACAGGTTGCGAACAAAAAATGCGTTTCGGAGTCAAAATCCCTAGAGAAAAGCCCCTGATTAACCTATGCTCCTTGAAACATCGTTGCCCAAATATCGGAGTAACGCTGCCTTGAATCGCTGAGGAGAGCTAGAGTGCAGTGCAAACGTTTCTAATCATCTGGCTGGGTCAATTCGCCTCTCTGCTGGGCTCTGAGATGACCAACTTTGCCATTACCATCTGGGCATGGGAAGTAACTGGGCAGGCCACGCCGCTGGCCTTTATTCTGACGGTGACACAGATTCCTCGATTATTAATTTCTCCCTTTGCAGGCATCTGGGTCGATCGCTTTAATCGCAAAACTCTGATGTTGCTGGGCGATACCGTGGCGGGGCTTTCCACTATTGCACTGCTGGCGCTGTTTTTGATCGATCATCTACAAATCTGGCATCTCTATGTATCTGGGGCCGTTAATGGCGTTTTTGGCTATGTGCAGGGTCTGGCCCACTCCGCTTCAATGTCCCTCATCGTGGCTGAAAAGCACTATGCGCGCGCCTCTGCCTTTGAGTCGCTGCAAATGTCCGGCAGCTTTGTCATTGCCCCGGCGCTGGCTGGTGCTGTCTATGCCGTGACTGGGCTCAGCGGTATTTTGACCATCGATCTAGTTACGTTTGGCGCGGCGATCGCCACCCTCAGCGTCGTCGCCATTCCGCAGCCTACTCGGCCCCCAAAATCGATGGAATCGGCGTGGCAGCAGATCACCTTTGGCCTGCGCTACCTCTGGCGTCGCCCCGGTCTCAGAACGCTTTTAGGCTTTTTTTTGATCAGCAACTTCATTGACAGCGCCAGTTTTACCCTGCTGCCGCCGATGATCTTGGCTCGCACCGACAGTAATGCTACCGTCATGGGCACCTTGTTTGCCTTCTTTGGCATGGGTGGGCTGGTCGGCGGCCTGACCCTGGGGGTCTGGGGCGGGCCGAAACGACGCATCCACGGCGTGTTGATTTTTAGCGCCATCTGGAAAGTGGGCTTGATGGTGCTGGCCCTGGCGCGAAACCTGGCGACCCAAATTGGTACGGGTCTAGTGAGCGGATTTTGTTCGCCGTTTCCAGGCAGTTGTAGTCAGGCCATCTGGCGATCGCAGGTAGAGCCAGAGGTCCAAGGACGGGTGTTTGCGAGTCGATTTCTCGTCACGCAATTGGCGACCCCGCTGGGAGCCGCGATCGCCGGGCCGCTGGCTGACCACGTCTTTGAACCTGCCATGCAACCACAAGGATATTTAGCCAATACATTTCTCAGTCAGATTTTTGGCGTTGGCGCTGGAGCCGGGATGGCACTACAGATGACTCTATTCGCTGGTTGCGGACTCGTCGTTGCCCTGGGAGGATATAGCAGCAAACAGCTCATGACCTTGGAAAACCCACCGACAAAACCAATCGCATAATGGCTGCTTGCGCTGGCTGGACGATGCTTAGGTCAAACTCATGGCATAATCGTGCAAACGATTCTCATTAAGCGTTGAGGCGATTGTTCCTTAGCGAATTAGCTTCCAAGCCTAGCAATCTACTATCAATGCTGACGTCCATCCCTCTAAATCTGTCATGGTGACCCGCTTGCAACTCCAAGGGCCTGATGATTGGCTAATTCCCAGCCGTCAGGAAAACTCGCGTTTGTTTCACACCGACAGCGGCGATCGCATTTGGGTGGTGCCGCCCCACCTCGGTCAAGGCTACATCCAGGAAATTCTGCTCCAGGATGACCTGTCGATCTTCATCCTCGACTACACGCTGACGGAGGACGTGATTATTGACGCACCGGGCCAGCGCGTCGCATTGAGTTTAAGTTTGCTCTGGCGGGGCCGGGGGCCGGACACAGCATCTTTATGCCGTAGCTGGGGCGGTCTAGCTAATGGGAATGACTTTCAATTATACTGACGAAAATTGCTCCCACCGCCATGAACGTCATAACCGATCAAGCCTACCGCCAGCACCGTTGGGATTGCCTGCAAACTAACGGCTCTGTTTCAGGCAATACCGATGGATTTGATCGGGTGGGTCATTGCCAAAATTTGTACAATCAGTACCGTTTTTGGGAAATACAGCTGCAGTCAGGGCTGTATTTGATGTGGATAGATGAAGACTACCATCAGGACCTTAATGCACAGGTCCTG
>JAAHIC010000509.1 GCA_010671965.1 Leptolyngbya sp. SIO4C5 | reverse complement strand
ATTTCAGGCTGATTCGGCTCTCCCACAAACAGCGGATTTAACTGGCATTCAGGTGCTAGTCGTTGATGATGAAGCCGACGCCCGCGAACTACTCGTGATGCAGCTAGCCCAGTATGGAGCCGAGGTGAAGATTGTCTCCTCAGCGGTTGAGGCCATTGAGAGCTTACAGACAATTCGGCCTGACGTGCTGGTAAGCGATATTGGTATGCCGGAGGTAGATGGCTATGCCCTGATGCGGCAGGTGCGGGCTTTGCCCCCGGAAGCGGGCGGTACTCTACCCGCGATCGCGCTGACGGCCTATGCCCGTGAGGAAGACTTGCAGCAGGCGATCGCCAGCGGCTTTCAGCGCCACATTGCCAAACCGCTGGAGCCTTTAGCGCTGGCCCAGGCGATCGCTGAACTCGTCAGGCGTTAATCCCCTAAAAATTAGGACTGAAGCGATCAAGTTGGTAAGCGCAGTTAAACATGAGTCAGTGTGGGTTGTGTTGAAGAACAAAACCCAGCCCCGCATGGGTTATACCGATTCTCGGTTTTACCGCTACAGATAGACCCCTCCCAACCTCCCCTTGATAAGGGGAGGAGCCGCAGGCGGTGGGGTACCGATTTGTAGCGCTAGTTTACAAAATTGGTATTACGCGATCGCTTGAGCGCAGCCAGGCCCAACGGGCTTGATCCAGCCTAAAAAATTAGGTTTGTCTGCTCAGGTCAGGTGCTTGAGCCGAACGCTGCACCGCAGCGCCTCAATTTCTGCCAAATCGGGCAGTCGCGGCCCAATCTGGCCCAGAGCACCTACTGAGAAAGCCGTTGCTAGGGTGGCGCAGTCGGCTAGGGTTTCCCCTCGGCTCAGACCTAGAACCATACCCGCGATCATGGCATCTCCCGCCCCCACCGTGCTTTTAATCTCCGGGGCTGGGGCCTGAGCGTGAATTGCCTGATGCTCGTTGATAAACAGCGCTCCGTCTGCTCCCATCGAAACGACAACGTGTTGAATACCGGCCCCAACTAGCTGGCGGGCAGCGGTAATAATGGCTGCATGGTTTGTTAGAGTTTCACCCAGGAGGGCTTCCAGCTCAGCAATATTAGGCTTGATCAGATCCGGCTGGGTCGGCAGCGCCTGACGCAGGGCCTCGCCGCTGGTGTCTAGGACGACGGCTTTGTTCTGCGATTTGAGAGTCGCAATCAGATCGTGATAGGTGGTAGTCGGCAGGCCAGCAGGCAAACTGCCAGCAAAGACAAACCAGTCATGAGTCAGAGCCAGCTTTTGCAGGACACTTTGCACCTGCTGCAGTCCGGCTCGATCAACGACCAGCCCCGGAAAGTTAACGTCGGTAATTTGACCTTGGGCCTCGTCCACCAGCTTGATGTTGACGCGGGTTTTGCCAGGGAGCCGAATAAAGTGATCTTGTAGCTCTTTGCGGGCAAATAGCTGCTCGAATAGCTCCAAATTTTCCGCGCCTAGGCAGCCCGTGACGCTGACTGACGCCCCCGCTTCAGCCAAAAAGGAGGCGACATTGACTCCTTTACCTCCCGCATCGGCCTGCGCCCAGGTGACCCGGTTGACGGCATCAAGCTGGAAACTGGGCACCCCTGCCGTATGATCGATCGCCGGGTTAAGGGTGACTGTGACAATGCGATCGCTCATAGGGCGCGCACCTCAAACGAATCATATTTGTTCTTCAATCGGTTTATCAATTGTGAGTTGACCAAAACAAAAAAGTGACTCAAACAGCTAAATCAACTCCTAGGCGATCGCTATGAATATTCCTAACTTTATTGTTGAAGCCTAAAGAAAAAATCAATTTTTATTTTTGAAAAACTTCATACTTCGCTTAACAGTTTGTATTAAAAAGCTCATCTATTCTCAGTGGATAAAAAGTTAAGAAGGCGCGCCGTCAGCAGAGGTGTCGCGTTAGGCTGTTGAAGGATTCTAAAAGAATTAGGATTCAGCGACAATGATTTTCTGCTGCATTCGTACATGGCCCAAATATAGGCTGAGTCATCCGCTAGAAAATTTGCTAAATCCAAAAATATGTCTTGTGATAGATGCAGATATAGATGACAGTAAGCGATCGCAAAACTGAAGGTTTGAGAGTCACTTACTAACAAATTGTTGAATTAGCTATTGAATCAGTTGGGTAAAGGTTGAATGGGCTTTGAGCTGATAAATAGAAGTTATATAAATTAGGGAATCTAAGTTGACTGATTGATATTTATTCATAGTTAGGAAAGCGAAGTTAGAACAGCAAAAAATAACTGAATTGCTATTTTTTAGAGAGATAAATCATGGATCAAGCAGACTATATTTTATGGTTTGACACTGTCAACAATCAGGACGTGGAGCGGGTTGGCGGTAAAAATGCTTCTTTGGGGGAGCTGGTCAGCCAGCTAAAATCTCAGGATATCCGCGTGCCGGATGGGTTTGCCCTCACGGCGACCGCCTACCGCGCCTTTGTGGCCGCCAATGACTTAGAGGGGCAAATCCGCGATCAGCTGGAGGCTTTTGCCCAAGAAAAGCAGTCTTTAGCCAAAACGGGTAAAGCCATCCGGCGATTGTTTCACAACGCCGAGTTTCCTGAAGACCTAGAAGCCGATATTCGCCAGGCTTATCAGGAACTCAGCCGCCGCTATCAGGTCGATGAAGTGGATACCGCCGTCCGCAGCAGCGCCACTGCCGAAGATCTGCCCGATGCCAGCTTTGCCGGACAGCAAGAATCTTTCTTAAACGTGACTGGCGAAACGGAAGTGCTCAATGCCTGCCGTCGCTGCTACGCCTCTCTCTTTACCAACCGGGCCATCAGCTACCGGGTAGAGAAGGGCTTTGACCACATGGAAGTCGCCCTGTCGGTGGGGGTGCAGAAAATGGTGCGATCGGACAAAGCCTGTGCCGGGGTGATGTTCTCAATTGACACCGAAACCGGATTTCCCCATACGGTACTGCTGACCGGATCGTGGGGACTGGGGGAAGCGGTGGTGCAGGGATCGGTGACTCCCGATCAGTTCACCATCTTCAAGCCGCTGCTGAAAGAGGGATTCCGGCCCATCGTGGAAAAGACCAAGGGCACCAAGGCCAAAAAGATAATTTACACCGACGACAATAGCAAAGACACGATTAAGACCGTCGATACCTCCGGCAAAGAGCGTCAAGCCTTTGTGCTCAACGACGATGAAATTTTGCAGCTAGCCCGGTGGGCCGTGCTGATTGAAAATCACTATGACTGTCCGATGGATATGGAATGGGCCAAGGATGGCAATAGCGGGGAGCTGTTTATTGTGCAGGCCCGCCCGGAAACGGTGCAGTCCCAGCGGACAGCCGGCATGCTTAAGACCTACAAGCTCAAGGAGCGGCCTGAACCAATTTTGACCGGGCTGAGCATTGGGGACGCGATCGCGGCGGGTAAAGTCTGCCGTGTCCTCAGCACCCAGGACATCGACCAGGTTGAAGACGGCAGCATTCTAGTCACCGAGATGACCGACCCGGACTGGGTGCCGGTGATGAAGCGGGTAGCGGGCATCGTTACCGACTACGGCGGGCGCACCTGTCACGCGGCTATTGTCAGCCGGGAGCTGGGGATTCCGGCGATTGTGGGCACCGGAGACGGCAGCCGCACCCTCCAGAATGACCAAGAAGTAACGATTTCCTGTGCTGAAGGGGATCAGGGCAATATCTATGAAGGTCAGCTCGAATTCGAGGCGGTGGACGTGGATCTCAACGATGTCCCCAGCACTCGCACCCAAATCATGATGAATATCGCCAGCCCGTCTGCCGCCTTCAACTGGTGGCAGCTCCCAGCAGAGGGCATTGGCCTAGCCCGGATGGAGTTTGTGATCAACAACCTGGTGAAAATTCACCCAATGGCGCTGGTCAACTACGACCACCTGGAAGACCGGGATGCCTGGAAGACAATCCGCGACATGACTAAGGGCTACAGCGATAAGCGCGAATATTTTGTCGATATTCTCTCCCACGGCATCGGCAAAATCGCCGCTTCTCAGCATCCCCATCCCGTCATTGTGCGGCTGAGCGATTTCAAGACCAATGAGTACGCCGATCTAATTGGCGGGCGGGAGTTTGAGCACGAAGAAGCGAATCCGATGCTGGGCTTTCGCGGGGCGGCCAGGTATTACAGCGATCGCTACAAAGCAGGCAGCACCCGATCGGCCTCAGAAAGCTTACG